>NZ_JACEGK010000077.1:0-19736 GCF_056859195.1 Streptomyces sp. NH27 | reverse complement strand
GTGCTGCACCGCGACCGCGGCGCGTTCCTCGCCGGGATCGACCCGTCCGCCACCCGCTTCCGCGCCGAGCAGGGCAAGGTGTTCACCGACCTCGCGGAGGTGCCGCTCGCCGCGTGGTCGTACCAACTCGTCCGCACCGGTGCGTTCGCGCTGCCACCGACCGCGGACGGCACCAGCCGCACCGCGGCCGAGGTGCGGCTGAGCTACCGGCTGCGCGGGTACGACAGCCGCCCGGTGGTCTCCACCGCCTATCTGACCCTCGCCCGGCACGGCACCCGCTGGTATCTGGCCGGCGACGACGACGGTGACGCGAGCGGCCACCGCACCGCCGTACAGATCTGGGACCAGGGTCCGGTGCGGGTGGTGCGCGGCACGCACAGCCTGGTGCTCGGGCTCGGCGGCGCGAAGAGGCTGCGCGGCTACGCCGCCGACGCGGACAAGGCCGTGCCCGAGGTGCAGCACGCGTTCGGCTCCGGCTGGCCCGGCAGCGTGGTGATCGAGGCGCCGTCCACCCTCGACCAGATGGCGGCGCTGCTCTCGGCGAAGGCGGCCGACTACCGGGACATCGCCGCCGTCACCACCGGCGAGGGCGGCGGCAACGAGGCGGCGCCCGCGGACCGGGTGATCCTCAACCCGGCGGCGTTCGGCGAACTGTCCGCGTTCGGACGGCAGGTGGTGCTCACCCACGAGACCACGCACGTCGCCACCCGGCTCTCCACCACCGCGTACACCCCGCTGTGGCTGTCCGAGGGCGTCGCCGACTGGGTGGCCTACCGCGACTCCGGACGCACCGCCCGCGAGATCGCGCCCGAGCTGGCCGCCGACGTCGAGGCCGGCCGTACCCCCACCGCGCTCCCCACCGACGCCGACTTCCGCTCCACCGCCAACGGCCTCGCCCAGGCGTACGAGGGCGGGTGGCTGGCCTGCCGGATGATCGCCGACCAGTGGTCGCCGGACACGCTGACCGCGTTCTACCGCGCGGTGGCGAAGGGCGGCACGCTGGACGCCCACCTGCGCGCCTCGCTCGGCATCGGGCTCGCGGACTTCACCGCGAAGTGGCGGGCCTACGTGGAACAGGAGTTGGGTTGAGCGCGCAGGACACGAACGGCGAGGACGGCCGCGGTGGCGCGGACGGCCGCAGTGGCGCGGGGGACCGTAGCGACGCGCAGAGCCGTGCATTCGTGGGCGGGGGGCCCGACTTCACCGCCGAGCAGGTCGCCCGGGGGCGGGCGCTGCGGCGGCAACTGCTGCCGTTGTCGTCGGCCTCCTCCGCGGTCTCGCTCGCGCTGCTGCTCGCGCTCGGGCTGACCGTCGGCGGGGCGCGGCTGGTCGGCGGGTTCGGGACCGGGTGGGCGGTGCGCGTGGTGGGCGCCGCGGTCACGCTCGTGCTGCTGGGGGAGGTGGCCGGGTTGCCGTTCGCCGCGCGGGGACGGGTCGTCAGGGCCCGCTACGGCCTGGTCACGCAGGGCTGGGGCGGCTGGGTGGTGGACCGGCTGCGCGGGCTGCTGGTGTCCTTGCCGCTGGCGTTCGGCGCGCTCTTCGCGGTCTACGCGCTTGCCGGGGTGACCCGCTGGTGGTGGGCGTGGGCGGCGCTGGGCGCGGCCGTGCTGACCGTCCTGCTCTCCTTCCTCGCCCCGCTCGTCCTCGAACCGCTCTTCAACCGCTTCACGCCCATGACGCCGGGACCGCTGCGCTCCGACCTGCTGGCGCTGGCCGCCCGTGACGGCGTCGCCGTACGGGACGTGCTCGTCGCCGACGCCTCCCGCCGTACGACCGCGCTCAACGCGTACGTGTCCGGGTTCGGCGGCACCCGGCGGATCGTCGTCCACGACACCCTCCTCAGCACCGCCGACCCGCGCGAGGTCGAACTCGTCGTCGCCCACGAACTCGGCCACGTCGTCCACCGCGACGTGGTGCGCGGCACCGTGCTCGGCGCGGTCGGCGCCGCCGCCGGGGTGTGCGTCCTGGCCGCCGTCGTCACCTGGCACCCGCTGCTGCACGCCGCCGGGGTACGGCACTTCGCCGACCCCCGCTCGGGCTGGCTGCTCGCCGCCGTGGCCGCGGTCGGCGGCACCCTGGCCGGTCCGCTCACCGCCGTCCTCAGCCGGCGTATCGAGCGCCGCGCCGACCGGCACGCCCTGGACACCACCGGCGACCCCGCCACCTTCATCGCCATGCAGCGCCGCCTCACCGTGGCGAACGTCGCCGACCCGGCCCCGCCCCGCCTCGCCCACGCCCTCCTCGGCAGCCACCCCACCGCCGCCGAACGCATCGCCGCCGCCCGCCGATGGGCCGCCGGACGCTGACCGCGCACCGCCGCTCAGGTTCCCTCGCCGGGTGGTGCGGCCCGCCGGGCGGGGCGAGGCGGTACTGTCGGCGGCGATGGACAAGACCCTCATCGTCACCAACGACTTCCCGCCGCGGCCCGGCGGCATCCAGGCGTTCGTGCACGGCATGGCGCTGCGGATGGACCCCGAGCAGGTCGTGGTGTACGCCTCGACCTGGCGGGACGGGCGCGAAGTCGCGCGGTTCGACGCCGAGCAGCCGTTCACGGTGGTGCGGGACCGGACGAAGATGATGGTGCCGACGCCCCGGGTCACCCGGCGCGCGGCGGAACTGCTGCGGGAACACGGCTGCTCGTCGGTGTGGTTCGGGGCGGCCGCGCCGCTCGGCCTGATGGCGCCCGCGCTGCGCAAGGCGGGCGCCCGGCGGCTGGTCGGCACCACGCACGGCCACGAAGCGGCGTGGGCGCAACTCCCGGCCAGCCGCCGACTGCTGCGCAGAATCGGCGAGGGCACGGACGTACTGACCTACCTGGGGGAGTACACCCGGTCGCGGATCGCGGCCGCGCTCACTCCCGAGGCGGCCGCGCGGATGGTGCGGCTGCCGCCCGGCGTCGACGAGAAGGTCTTCCACCCCGGCCCGGCCGGCGCGGTGCTGCGGGCGCGGCTCGGGCTCGCCGACCGGCCGGTCGTCGTCTGCGTGTCGCGGCTGGTGCCGCGCAAGGGGCAGGACACCCTCATCCTCGCCATGCCGCGCATCCTCCGCGAAGTTCCCGACGCGGTGCTCCTCATCGTCGGCGGCGGGCCGTACCGCGGCGAGTTGGAGAAGCTGGCCGCCCGCACCGGGGTCACCTCGGCGGTCCGGTTCACCGGCAGCGTGCCCTGGTCGGAACTGCCCGCGCACTACGGCGCGGGGGACATCTTCGCGATGCCCTGCAGGACCCGGCGGGGCGGGCTCGACGTCGAAGGGCTCGGCATCGTCTACCTCGAGGCGTCCGCGACCGGGTTGCCCGTCGTCGCCGGCGACTCCGGGGGCGCCCCCGACGCCGTGCTCGACGGCGAGACCGGATACGTCGTCCGCGGGGGCTCGCCCGAACAGGCCGCCTCCCGCATCCTCACGCTTCTTCGTGACCCGGAGTTGCGGCGCTCCCTCGGGGAGCGCGGGCGGGCGTGGGTCCACGAAGCGTGGAGCTGGGACCTCCTGGCGGACCGCCTGAAGAGCCTTCTTTAGGCCGTCGCCGGACCTTCCCCCCTCGGGGGTTGTACGGGCCTGCGCCGCGATGCTTGCGGTCCGCTCCCGGCCACCTGCAGTGGCCTGCTGGCCGCGCAGTTCCCCGCGCCCCTTCGGGGCGCCCCAAGGGGGCGCGTGGGGGTACCACCCAGGCGAAGCTCTGGCGGAGAACTGCGCGCTCAGCCACCCACCGGCAGGTGGTCCCTGAACCGACAGAACCGACCAGCCCGGGGGGTCAGGGCCCCCGCCCTACGCGCAGTAGATCGCTTCGATGTCGGCCGCGAAGTCCTTGGCCACCACGTTCCGCTTGAGCTTGAGGGACGGCGTGAGGTGGCCCGACTCCTCGGTGAACTGGCCCGGGAGAATGCGGAACTTGCGGACGGACTCCGCCTTGGAGACCGCCGCGTTGCCCTCGTCGACGGCGTGCTGGACGGCGGCGAGGAGGTCCGGGTCGGACGACAGCTCCGCCGGGGTGCGGCCGGCCTTCTGGTGCTGCTCGGCCCAGCGCGGCAGGAACTCCTCGTCGAGGGTGATGAGCGCGCCGACGAAGGGCCGCTTGTCGCCGACGACCATGCACTCGGCGATGAGCGCGTCCGCGCGGATGCGGTCCTCGATCACCGCGGGCGCGACGTTCTTGCCGCCGGCGGTGACGATGATCTCCTTCTTGCGGCCGGTGATGGTGAGGTAGCCGTCGCTGTCGAGGGTGCCGAGGTCCCCGGTGTGGAACCAGCCGTCGCGGACCGCCTCGGCGGTGGCCGCGTCGTTGTGCCAGTAGCCGGTGAACAGGTGCTCGCCGTAGAGCAGCACCTCGCCGTCGTCGGCGATCCGCACCGTGGAGCCGGGCAGCGGCTGGCCGACCGTACCGATCTTCGTACGGTCCCACGGGTTGAACGCGGTGGCCGCGCAGGACTCGGTGAGGCCGTAGCCCTCCAGGACGGTGAAGCCGAGGCCGCGGTAGAAGTGGCCGAGCCGCTCGCCCAGCGGGGCGCCGCCGGAGATCGCGTGGGTGGCGCGCCCGCCGAGCACCGCGCGGAGCTTGGCGTAGACGAGCCGGTCGAAGACGCGGTGGGTCAGCCGCAGTTTGAGCGAGGGGCCGCCGGGGGTGTCCAGCGCCCTGCTGTACTCGACCGCGATGTCCGCGGCCTTGTCGAAGATCCGGCCCTTGCCGCCGGCCTGCGCGGTGGCGCGGGCGGTGTTGTAGACCTTCTCGAAGACCCGCGGCACCCCGAGGATCAGGGTCGGCCGGAAGCCCTGGAGGTCCTCGGTGAGGTTCTTGACGTCGGGTACGTGCCCGAGCCGGATCGGCGCCATCACGCTGCCCACCTCGACCAGCCGCCCGAGCACGTGCGCGAGCGGCAGGAAGAGCAGCACCGAGGAGTGCCCGGTGCGGAAGAGCGGGCCCAGCCGCTCCACCACGTTGCCGCACTCGGCGAAGAAGCTGCGGTGGCTGAGCACGCAGCCCTTGGGGCGGCCGGTGGTGCCGGAGGTGTAGACGATCGTGGCCGGGGCGTCCGCGCCCGCGGCCGTGGAGCGCTCGTCGACGACCGCCTCGGAGACGTCGCTGCCCGCCTCCACCAGCGCCCGCACCCCGCCGCCGTCGATCCGCCACACGTGCTTGAGGTGCGGCAGGTGCTCCCGTACGGACTCCACCGTCGCCTCGTGCGGCTGCGACTCCACCACCACCGCGACCGCGCCGGAGTCGGCGAGAATCCATTCCACTTGCGACGCGGAGGACGTCTCGTAGACGGGCACGGTCACCGCGCCCGCGGTCCAGATCGCGAAGTCCAGCAGCGTCCACTCGTAGCGGGTCCGGGACATCACCGCGACGCGGTCGCCGGGCTCCACCCCGGAGGCGATCAGGCCCTTGGCCACCTCGCGCACCTCGGTGAGGAAGCGGGCCGCCGTGATGTCCTGCCAGTGCCCGGCGGAGTCCTTGCGGCCGATGACCGGCGTGTCCGGATGCTGTGCGGCGTTGCGGCGGATCAGGTCCGTCAGGTTGCCGTCCGCGGGAAATTCGTACAGGGCCGGAAGGCTGAACTCACGCAAGGCTGCTACTCCTCATCGGTGCCGCGTTGCACCCGGAGGGAAGATATGGACTGCGAGGACGCTACCCATCGGTAGGGCGTCGGGAGAGGGGGCGCAGGGCAGATGTTCTCAGGGTCACACACCCGAGCATAGGGTGACGGCATGCGGGTCCACGTGGTCAGTGACGTACACGGCGCGGTCGAGGCGCTGGCGAGGGCGGGGGACGGTGCCGACGCGCTGGTCTGCCTCGGCGACCTGGTGCTCTTCCTCGACTACGCCGACCACTCCCGGGGGATCTTCCCCGACCTGTTCGGCGCGGCCAACGCCGACCGGATGGTGGCCCTGCGCACCGCCCGCCGCTTCGACGAGGCCCGCGCGCTCGACCGCGAGCTGTGGGCGGACCTGGATCGGCCCGCGCTGATCGAGCAGGCCGTCCGCAAGCAGTACGCGGAGCTCTTCGCCGCCTTCCCCACCCCGACCTACGCCACCTACGGCAACGTCGACGTGCCCCGGCGGTGGAAGGAGTACGTCCGGCCCGGCACCACCGTCCTCGACGGCGCCACCGCCGAGATCGGCGGCCGGGTCTTCGGCTTCGTCGGCGGCGGCCTGCCCACCCCGATGCGTACCCCGTACGAGATCGACGAGGAGGCGTACGCCGCGAAGGTCGCCGCCCTCGGCACCGTGGACGTGCTGTGCTCGCACATCCCGCCGGCCGTCCCGGAGCTCTGCTACGACACGTCCGCCCGGCGGTTCGAGCGCGGCAGCGAGGCGCTGCTCGAAGCGGTGCGGTCCGTGCAGCCGAAGTACGCGCTCTTCGGACACGTGCACCAGCCGCTGGTACGGCGCACCCGGATCGGCCGCACCGAATGCGTCAATGTCGGCCACTTCAACCACACCGGCGTCCCCTGGGCGCTCCAGTGGTGACCGGTCGCACGGCCCGGCGCGATAGCCTTCCCCACGTCGGGCTGGTCGAGCAGTACGAGCGCTATCAGCACTTTCACCAGATGCACCAGTAGTCCGGAGGGCCACGGCGATGGCGGAACACACGAGGTCGAGCATCACGATCGAGGCGGCGCCGGCCGCGGTCATGGGCGTCATCGCCGACTTCGACCGCTATCCGGAGTGGACCGGCGAGGTCAAGCAGGCGGAGGTGCTCGCCACCGACGACGCCGGGCGCGCCGCGCAGGTGCGGCTGGTGCTGGACGCGGGCGCGATCAAGGACGACCACACCCTGGCGTACGAGTGGATCGGCGCCGACGAGGTGCGGTGGTCGCTGGTGAAGTCCCAGATGCTGCGCACCCTCGACGGCTCCTACGCGCTCGTGCCGCTGGACGGCGGGGCCCGCACCGAGGTCACCTACCAGCTCACCGTCGATGTGAAGATCCCCATGCTCGGGATGATCAAGCGGAAGGCCGAGAAGGTGATCATCGACCGGGCGCTGGCCGGGCTGAAGCAGCGGGTCGAGTCCGGGGACGCGGACCGGCCCGCGAAGGGTGCGGCCGAGGGCGCGGAGGGTGCCGAGGACGCCGGCGCGGACACCGAGTCCGGCACGTCGCTTTGAGCGTGACCGCGGTACGCACCCTGCTGGTCACCGGCGCGGCCGGTGCCGGCCGCACCACCGTCGCCACGGCCGTCGCCACCGCGGCGGCCGGCGGCGGCCGGCGCACCCTGCTGCTCACCGCCGACCGGCTCGCTCCGGAGATCACGGCGCCGGGCCTCACGGTCGGCCGGGTCGATCCGGCCGCCGCCTTCCGCGAGGGCGCGCTCGACGCGCAGAGCCGGATAGGCGCGCTGCTCGCCCTGCTCGGCGCGGCGCCGCTGGACCCGGAGGAGCTGACCGAACTTCCCGGCGCCGACCCGCTCGCGCTGTTGCGGGCGCTGCGGCAGGCCCGGGTGCTGCCGGACCAGGACGACACGGGGGCGGAGGCCGCCGAACCGTCTCCGTGGGACCTGGTCGTCGTGGACCTGCCCGCCGTACGGGACGCGCTGCGGATGCTCGCTCTCCCGGAGCAACTGCGCCGCTACCTCTGGCGGTTGCTGCCCGCCGACCGGCAGGCCGCCCGCGCGCTGCGCCCGGTGCTCGCCCAGCTCGCGGGCGTTCCGATGCCCGCGGAGTGGGCGTACGACGCCGCGGCCCGCGCCGACCGTGAACTCGCCGCCGTGCAGGCGGTGATCGAGGACCCGGGCACCGCGGTGGCCGTCGTCCTCGACCCCGGGGCCCGGCCCCAGGAGGCGCTGCGCACCGCGCGGACCGGGCTGGCCCTCTACGGGCACCGGCTCGCCGCCGTCGTCGCCAACCGCCTGCTGCCGACCGGATCGGCCGACGCGTTCCTCGCGGGGCTGTCCGGGCAGCAGCAGAGCGAACTCAAGGCGGTGTCCGAGAGCTGTGCCGCCGACGGGGTGCCGCTGGTCGAGCTGACGCACCTGGGGCGGGAGCCGCGGACCCCCGCGGAGTTCGCGGAGCTCGGCGGGGTGCCGCTGTCCGGCGGTTCGGCGCGGGCCGCCGAGCCCTGGAGCGTCGATGACCTGCTCGGCACCGAAGGGCACTTCCTCTGGGTGCTGCCGCTGCCCGGGGCCGACCGTGAAGGGCTTGACCTGGTCCGGCGCGGGGACGAACTCGTCGTCGACGCCGGGGGGTTCCGCCGTATCCTCCCCCTTCCCTCCGCGCTCCGGCGCTGCACGGTCCAAGGCGCCGCCCTCCGCGACGGCGCCCTCCGCGTCCGCTTCGTCCCCGACCCCACGGTCTGGCCGAGCTGAACCCCCCCGGGTGGCCCGGTTCCGCCCGTCCCGGGACCTTGCGGCCGGTGGGTGGCTTGTCGCGCCGTTCCCCGCTCCCCTGGGAGTGCTCAGCCCTTCCGCGAAAGGACCCTCGCTCCTTCCGGAGCGCCCGGGTGCGCTTGCTTCCCAGGTGCTTTGTCGCGCTGGACAGCCGCCCGAGCCGCTGCTCCAGGGGTTCGCCGGACCTTCCCCCGGCAGTGGGCTGGTCGCGCAGTTCCCCGCGCCCCTTGGTTGTGGCTGTTCGCCGCGGGGAAAGTGCCCGCGTACCCCGTCGGCTCGCTCCGTAGGAGGCCGCACCAAACCCAGGGGCGCGGGGAACTGCGCGACCAGCAGGCCACCGGGGGAAGATCCGGCAAATCCGCGGCAGTGGGCAGGGCCGGCGGAGCCGCGCGCAGGAAGAGCCGCAGATACTCAGGGGCGCGGGGAACGGCGCGACAAGCCACCCACGCACCGCAAGGTCCCGGAACCGGCGGAAGGGGAAGCCCGGGGGGTTCAGGTACCGTCGGAGATACCTATCGTCCCGTTTGGAGCCGATCATGAGCGAAGCCAAGGACCGTCCCGACGCAGACGCGTGGGCGAAGGCCAGCGCGGAGGACATCGCGGGCGAGCACGCGCGGCGGAGGGCGCAGGCGGGCGAGGTGCCGGGCTCGGCGGCGGACGAACTGCGCAGGCTGGCCGAGGCCGTGGGGGATGTTGTCACGGAGCGGTTGGCCACTCTCCGCAACCCGGCGGTGCAGATGGCCGCGCAGGGCGTCATCTCCCAAGTGCGTTCCGTTGTCGAACCCATCAAGGAACGCAACCCGGACCTGTTCGATCACTTGAGCACGGCAGGAGCCGAACTCCTGGCGGCTTACCGCTCCGCAGTGGCCGGTGCGGAGGCGCGCTGGACCTCGGGTGGGAGCTCCGCGCGTTCAACGGCTGAACACATCGACCTCGACTGACCCCCTCTCCGGTACGGTTCTCTTAGCGGGGAACGACCGAAAACCGAGGGACACATGGGACTCACCATCGGCGTCGACATCGGCGGCACCAAAATCGCGGCCGGAGTGGTCGACGAGGAAGGCTCGATTCTCGAGACCGTCAAGGTGCCGACTCCGTCGACTCCCGAAGGCGTCATCGACGCGATCGTGGCGGCAGTACGCCAGGTCAGCACCGGTCACCAGATCGAGGCCGTCGGCATCGGCGCCGCCGGCTACGTCGACGACAAGCGCGCCACCGTGCTCTTCGCGCCCAACATCAACTGGCGGCATGAAGCGCTCAAGGACAAGGTCGAACAGCGCGTCGGCCTGCCCGTCGTGGTGGAGAACGACGCCAACGCGGCGGCGTGGGGCGAGTATCGCTTCGGTGCCGGACAGGGCCACTCCGATGTGATCTGTATCACGCTCGGTACGGGTCTCGGTGGCGGCATCATCATCGGCAACAAGCTGCGCCGCGGCCGGTTCGGTGTCGCCGCGGAGTTCGGCCACGTCCGCGTGGTGCCCGACGGCCTGCTGTGCGGCTGCGGCAGCCAGGGTTGCTGGGAGCAGTACGCGTCCGGCCGCGCCCTGGTGCGATACGCGAAGCAACGGGCCAACGCCACCCCGGAGAACGCGAAGGTGCTGCTCGCCCTCGGCGACGGCACCCCGGAGAGCATCGAGGGCCGGCACATCAGCGCCGCCGCCCGGCAGGGCGACCCGGTCGCGATCGACTCCTTCCGGGAGTTGGCCCGCTGGGCCGGCGCCGGCCTCGCCGACCTCGCCTCGCTCTTCGACCCGTCCGCGTTCATCGTCGGCGGTGGCGTCTCGGACGAGGGCGAACTCGTCCTCGACCCGATCCGCAAGTCGTTCCGGCGCTGGCTGATCGGCGGCGAGTGGCGGCCGCACGCCCAGGTGCTCGCCGCCCAACTCGGCGGCAAGGCAGGGCTGGTCGGGGCGGCGGACCTGGCCCGCCAGGGCTGACCGTTCGGGTCCGGCCCGGCCCCGAACGGACCGACTGGACCCGGCCTGCTGCACCGGTCCCGATCCCACCGACCGATCCCACCGACCGGTTGCACCCGGCCGGTCCCATCCGACCGGCTCGACCCACCGGTTCGATCCGACCCGAACGACATGACGAAGGCGCAGCGCGAGTGGAAGATCTGCCGAGTTCCGCCACGGAGCCAGGGGGCTCGGCGGTCATCCGCGTACTGAGTTACAACGTCCGCTCGCTGCGGGACGACACGGCGGCGCTGGCCCGGGTGATCCGTGCCTGCGCCCCCGACCTCGTGCTGGTCCAGGAGGCCCCGCGGTTCTTCCGGTGGCGCAAGGCCGCGGCCCGCCTCGCCGGGTCGACCGGGCTCGTCTACGTGACCGGCGGTGCCCCCGCCGCCGGGCCGATGATCCTCGCGACCCTGCGGGCGCGGGTGATCCGCACCGAGGACATCCTGCTGCCGCGCACCCCCGGGCTCCACCAGCGCGGCTTCGCCACCGCTGTGCTGGGGTTCGGCGGCGCCCGGTTGTCCGTGCTCAGCGCCCACCTCAGCCTGCGCGCCGACGAGCGCGCCGAGCAGGCCGATCTCCTGCTGCGCCACCTCGACGCCCTCGGCGAGGAACACCGGGTGGCCGGCGGAGACCTCAACGACCCGCCCGGCGGGCGCGCCTTCGGCCGGCTGGCCGGCACCCTCCAGGACGCCTGGGCCACCGAGCCGTGGGGCGGTGAGCCGACCAGTCCCGCGCTCGACCCCCGGCAGCGGATCGACGCGATCTTCGCCTCCCCGGGCATCCAAGTCCTCGGCGCCGGCGTCCCGTTGAACCTTCCGGGCGTCAAGCGCACCGACCTCGCCTCGGCCACCGACCACCTTCCGGTGCTGGCGGCCCTGCGCATCCCGGCGTAGCCCCCCCGGCGCGTCCCGGCGTAGCCCCCGGCCGTCAGACGACGGCGCCGCCGTCCGGGCGCTCGTCGTCCTCGTCGCCCGTCCGCATCCGGGCGACGAGCGTGGCGAAACCGCCGACGAACCCTCCGACGCCGACCAGGATCACCCACCAGGAGAGCTCGAGTTGGAGGAGGACGTAGGCGAGCAGCAGCAGGGGCCCGCCGAGCACCGCGATCCAGGCGAACTTGGTGGTGACGTCGGCGTCGGGCAGCGGCGGCGGCTCCGGCGGAATGTAGTGCGCGTCCTCGTCGTCATCGTCGACCTCGTAGTCCCGCGGCCCGGCGATCACCGGGTGGATGACGATGCTGCGGGTCGGCGGCGGGGTGATCGCCGCAGGGTCCTCGGCGGGCGGCGTCTTCGGCTGGTCCGGCGTCACGTTCTCGGCCTCGGGCCAGGACTCGGCACCGGGTTCGGGCTCCTCGTCGTAGCCGGCGACCAGGGCCGCCCAGGCGGCGTCCTCGTCGAGCGGCGCCGCACCCTCATCCTCGCGATCGGCGTCAGCCACCGGCGGTGACCTCCTCGGTTGCCGTGGTCGCGGACAGCCGCTCGATGAACGCGTAGGACTCGGCGAAGATCCGCTCGGCGTCGTGATCGAGGGTGGCGACGTGGTAACTGCGCTCCAGGACCCGCTCGGTGACGTCGGTGGAGGAGATCTTGCCCAGCACCAGCGCGGAGTTGGACGGGTGCACCACGTGGTCCTCCCTGCTGTGCAGCAGCAGCACCGGCTGGGTGACCTGGGGCAGCGACGCGCGCACCACCGGCCAGAACCCGGTCAGGGAGTGCAGGGCGCGCAACGGCACCCGGGAGTAGCCCAGTTCGGCGGCGCCCTCGCGGGCGATGTCGCTGGCGATGCCCGGCGCGGACGGCAGGATGTGCCGCAGCACCGGTACGGCCTTGATCTGCAGGCCGTCGGCCTTCACCGACGGGTTGACCAGGACGATCCCGCTGATCGCGGCGCCGTGCTTCTCGGCCAGCCGCAGCGCGAGGGTGCCGCCCATGGACAGGCCGCACACGAACACCCGGGAACACGAGGCGAGCAACGCGCGCAGTTCGCGGTCCACCTCGGCGTACCAGTCGGGCCACCCGGTGACCTGCATGTCCCGCCAGCGGGTGCCGTGTCCGGGCAGCAGCGGCAGGGACACGGTCAGCCCGCGCTCGGCCAGGTACTCGGCCCACGGGCGCATCGACTGAGGGGTGCCGGTGAAACCATGGCAGATCAGGACACCGGTCTCGCCGCCTTCGTGGCGGTACGGTTCAGCTCCAGGCATGAGCGGCACCGTGCATCTCCTGTTCAACGACGCGTACGCGGGTACACGGGAGTCGGACGTTCAGCGTACGCGGCCCCGATCCCCAGGGGTAATGACCTGGTGCACGATAGGCGGTGGATCAGGGAGCGGCGTCATGGGGCTTCGGATGCAAGGCGCCGAAGTGTTCTCAGGGTGGTGTCCTGAAGGGCATTTCGGCAACGCCGCAGACGGAGTCGCAGGGCGTCGCGAGCCCGCCGCCTGTCGTGCACCAGGTAGTAAGCCCCACCGGGCCCCGCGCGGGTTAAGGTCGTCGCGACGGCAACAGGAGGCCCCGTTGTTCTACGGTGCGATGAAGATCGTTCTCGGCAAGCCGATCAAGGCTGTCTTCCGCCCGTGGGTGGAAGGGATGGAGAACATTCCGAAGGAGGGCCCGGCGATCCTCGCCAGCAACCACCTGTCCTTCTCGGACTCCTTCTTCCTGCCTTCCATGCTGGACCGCAAGGTCACGTTCATCGCGAAGGCGGAGTACTTCACCACACCCGGGGTCAAAGGGAAGTTGACGGCCGCGTTCTTCAAGGGCGTCGGGCAACTCCCGGTCGACCGCTCGGGCGCACGCGGGGCCGGGGAGGCCGCGATCAACAGCGGGATCGCGGTGCTGGAACGGGGCGAGCTGTTCGGGATCTATCCCGAGGGGACCCGGTCGCCCGACGGCCGGCTCTACCGCGGCAAGCCGGGCGGGCTCGCCCGGGTCGCCCTCGCCACCGGCGCGCCCGTCATTCCGGTGGCCATGATCGACACGGAGAAGGTCCAGCCGGTCGGTCAGGTCATGCCGAAGCTCTCCATCCGCCCGGGTATCCGGATCGGCCGGCCGCTCGACTTCTCCCGCTATCACGGGATGGAGCACGACCGGTTCATCCTCCGCTCCATCACCGACGAGGTGATGTACGAGATCATGAAGCTGTCCGGGCAGGAGTACGTGGACATCTACGCGACCGCGGCGAAACGGATGATCGCGGAGGCGGCGAAGGCGGAGCCCCCGGCCGACCCGGAAGCGTAACCCCTTCCCCCTGGGCATGTGCGGCCGCGGCCCACCGGACCGTGCACACTGGTCGGTCCCGGGGGAAAGGAATCCGTGGCCGTGAAGATGTCGGTGGAACTGCCGCTGTGGCGGGCGCTGCTCGCGTATCGGGTGCTGACGTGCGGGTACGCGGTGGCGCTGTACGTGCACGCGTACGGGGCGTTGCGGCACCCGATGCCGGGTGGCGTGTACATGGGCGTACTGACGCTATGGACGTTCGCGACGCTGGGCCGGGTGAAGAACGCGGAGCGGTGCACGCTCCCGTTCCTGGTGGTGGACCTGGCCGTGGCGGTCACCGGGGTGCTGCTGACCGCCGTGGTGGACGCGCCCGCGCGGATAGAGTCCGGCGCGTTCACGCTCCCGTCGATCTGGACCGCCGGATCAGTGCTGGCGTGGGCGGTGAAGGGCGGCTGGCGCTGGGCGGCGCTGGCCGCGTCGGCGGTCGCGGCCGCCGACCTCGTCGAGCGCGGCACCGCCAGCCCGGAGACCCTGCACAACCTGGTGCTGGTGTGGATCGCCGCGATCGCCATCGGCTACATCGTGGAGGTGGCCCGGGCGAGCGAGCGCACCCTGGCCCGGGCGCTCCAGATAGAGGCGGCCACCCGGGAGCGGGAGCGGCTGGCCCGCGACATCCACGACAACGTGCTCCAGGTGCTGGCGATGGTGCAGCGCCGGGGCGACCAGGCGGGCGGCGAGGCGGCGGAACTCGGCCGGCTGGCCGGCGAGCAGGAGGTGGCGCTGCGCTCGCTGATCTCGGGCACCCCGGCACCGGCGCCGACCGCCCCCGACGGCTCGCCCGCGCCGGACGGCCCCGCCGACCTGCGGCCGCTGCTGGCCCGGTACGCATCCGGCCGGGTCACGGTGTCGGCGCCGGGCACGCCGGTGCCGCTGGACCCGGGCGCCGCGGCCGAGTTGACCGCGGCGGTCGGCGCGGCGCTGGACAACGTACGCAACCACGCGGGCGAGCGGGCGCACGCGTGGATCCTGCTGGAGGACGAGCCGGACGCGGTGCTGGTGACCGTGCGGGACGACGGCCCGGGCATCGCGGAGGGACGGCTGGCCGCGGCGGCGGAGGAGGGGCGGCTGGGCGTGGCCCAGTCGATCCGGGGCCGGCTGCGGGACCTGGGCGGCAGCGCCGAGGTCCTCTCGGTGCCCGGCCAGGGCACCGAGGTGGAGTTGCGCCTGCCGAAGGCGGCAGCGGGCAAGGGGCTTCCGCAGCGTACGGACCCGCGCCGCGAGAGCGTGGACCCGCACCCGAACCCGCACCCGCGCCCCGCCGCCGTATCCGCGGCGCATCCGCGTCCGGGGACCGTATCCGCCGGACCGGTAGCCTCGGCCGTACGCACCGAGCCGGCCGGTGCCGACGCCGGCCGGACCGAAGGGGGACCCACGCCATGACCCTCGGCACCGCCGAGCACACCGGACCGGACCGGCCCGTGACGGTGATGGTCGTCGACGACCACCCGATGTGGCGGGACGCGGTTGCCCGCGACCTCGCCGAGGCCGGTTTCGAGGTGGTCGCCACCGCCGGCGACGGCCTTGAGGCGATCCGCCGGGCCCGCGCGGCCCGCCCCCAGGTGCTCGTGCTGGACCTGAACCTGCCCGGCGCGTCCGGGGTGCAGGTGTGCAAGGAGGCCATGGCGCACGACGCGGCGCTGCGGGTGCTGGTGTTGTCGGCCAGCGGCGAGCACACCGACGTACTCGAAGCCGTCAAGTCCGGTGCGACCGGCTACCTGTTGAAGTCCGCCGGGCGGGCCGAGCTGGTGGACGCGGTGCGCCGCACGTCGGCCGGCGACCCGGTCTTCACCCCGGGCCTGGCCGGGCTGGTGCTGGGGGAGTACCGCCGGCTCGCCACCGAGCCGCTGCCGGCGAAGTCCGACGAGCCGGCCGCGCCGCGACTGACCGAGCGGGAGACGGAGGTGCTGCGGCTGGTCGCGAAGGGCCTGAGCTACAAGCAGATCGCCCAGCGCCTGGTCATCTCGCACCGCACCGTGCAGAACCACGTGCAGAACACCCTCGGCAAGCTCCAACTGCACAACCGCGTGGAGCTGGTCCGCTACGCCATCGCGCGCGGACTCGACGACGAGGGCGACGACGGCGACGAGGGCCGCGAGGGCGGCGGACGCAACGCGGCGGACGGCCGCAGGGGCGGCGGCATGTGACCCGAGTCACGCTAGTGCCGCGACCGGCAAGGTTTGCCCGGTAGCGAGGTGCCCTGCTGCTCCCCCATGGCCTTCGGCGTGGGGGTGCCCCCAGGCCGCAAGGCGGCCGGAAGCCCTCGTAGTGGGCCTACTCGGGCTTTCGGCCAACGCTGGGGGCACCACCCGCCGAAGGTAGGGGGAGGACGCGCGTGCCAGGGCGGCGAGCGGGGCAGACCTTGCCCGGAGGGGCGTTGAGCCGCCGCTCCCACCCTTGCGGCCGCCCCTGGTTCCGGCCCTGGTCACCGCCCTGCTGCCGACGCCGCGCCCACCGGTTTCGCACGCTGCCCGACTCCTGCCCGACTCCTGGCCTACGGCGCTTGCCGTAGGCCATCCGCGCGCCCTACCATCCCTCCACCCGGCATGTCCGGCCGCTTTGGTTTTCCCCTTCTCGTCATGTCCCCACCTTTTTTGAGCAGCTGAGGAGCGCCCGGTATGACGGGTGTTGTGGGAGGGCACGCGGTGCCCGTACTCGCGGTCGCAGGCGGCACCGCTTCCGGCAAGTCCACCCTTGCGGAAGCGCTGGCGCGGCACCATCCCGAGACCGTCGGTCTCGTCCACCTCGACGACTTCTACGTCCCCGCGCACGATCCGCTGCGCGGCGTGCGGACGCTGAGCGCGACCGGGGCGGAGACGCTGGACTGGAACCATCCCGGTTCCATCGACGAGGACGCCGTCGCCGTCGCGATCGACGCGGCGGCCACCGGCGGGCGGCACCGGCTCGTCGTCGTGGAGGGGCTGTTCGCGCTGACCCTGTGCGCGGTCGCCGAGCGGGCCACCTGGCGGGTGTACGTGGACACGCCCGACGACATCCGACTGGCCCGGAAGATCCTGCGCAAGATCGAGGTCTTCGGGCAGGACCCGGGGGTGTCGCTGCGGAACTACCTGCTCAGCGGGCGGGAACGGCACGCGGAGTACGTGGCCCCCGCGCGCGACCGGGCCGACCTCGTACTGGACGGGACGATGTCGGAGGCGGGGCTGCTGAGCGCCGTCGCGCACCTGGTGGGCGACGCGCTCGGGTTCGAGGGGCTGCACGCACCGCACGCACAGCCCCTACCCGTGTGACCCGGTGGCTCAAGGACCCGGCCGCCGCCTCCGGTGGGTGCTCCGGCCGCCCCGCCCGGTCACCAGCTCTCGCGGAGGACGGCCAGGGCGAAGGCGAGGCGGAGGTCGAGCCAGTCGGCCTTGGGGACGTAGGGGCGCTGGCGGCCCTGGCCGGGGAGATAGGTCAGGACGTCCTCGTCGCCGGCCCGCCAGGTCACCGGCTTCGCCGGGGAGCGCCCGTTGTCACTGATGCCTTCGCGGTTGCCGTCACCGTCGAGCCCGATGGCGCTCAGCGCCAGGCCCGCCGCCACCACGGCCGCGGTGCCGACCGCCGCCGTCGTCACCCGGCCCGCCACCTCGCGGGTCGAGCCGGACGCCCAGTTGTGGCGGGCCACCACGTTCGGGTGGCCCGGCTGCTGGAACCACAGCGTGTGCTGGACCGAGCGCTTGGTCCGCGGGGTGCGGAACACCCGGCCGATCTCCGCGCCGCCCGGATCGACCACCCGGTGGCCGTCGATGTCCCCGCGGTCCGCGGTGTCCGTCCCCGTCCCGGCCAGCGGCAGCACCCGGCACACCGGCGCCCGGTCCTGGGCGCCGTACAGGTCGTACAACTCCTCGGAGGTGTTGGGCTGTTCGATGAACACGGCCGGCGCGAACCGGTCCTCCTCGGCGTTCGGTACCCGGATCGCCGGCGGCCCGAACGCCGGCCGCAGGATGCGGCTCGCGTCGCCCCGCACCCGTAGGCCGACACCGAAGCGGGTGACCTCCCGCCACGGCACCGGGTCCTCCTCCGGCGGCAACTGCGGCCGGTTGCGGCGGAATCCCATGATTGCACTCCCTCCCCCGAGCCGCCCGCCCCGTCGGCCGGGCGGCCCCCGAAAACCATGCCGACCACGCTATACCGGCGGCCGCACCGCCTGGGAGGTGGTGCCGATGTGGTCGAGCAGCCCGGTGGCGAGGGCGGCGCCGTCGAGGGAGAGCACGGACTCCGGGTGGAACTGGATGCCCGCGAAGCCCGGCCCGCGCAACGCGTGGATGTCGCCGCTGCCCGGGTCTCGGCTCAACTCGATGCCGTGCATGGCCAGTTCCTCGGCGGCGTCGGCGTCGCAGCGAGCCGTGAAGGTGTTGTAGAAGCCGACCGTCGTCCGGGTGCCGAAGTAGTCGATCACCTCCTGCGCGCCCTGCGCCGGATGGTCCTTGCGGACCAGGTCGAGGCCGAGTTCCGCCGCGATCAACTCGTGGCCGAGGCACACCCCGAGCAGCCCGTGCGCGTGGTCGCGCACCAGGTCCGCGGTGAGGGCGCGCAGGAACCGCATCTTGGCGTCGTCGGTGTCCGCCGGGTCGCCGGGGCCGGGACCCAGCACCACCGGCCCGATGTGGGCCAGTGCCGCCTCCCGCAGCCCGGGCTCGTCGTAGCGCCGTACGGCCACGGTGCGGCCGGAGGAGCGCAGCACGTGCGCGAGCATCGCGGTGAAGGTGTCCTCGGCGTCCACCACCAGCACCGGCCCACCGCCCGCCGCGCCGCCGCCTGCCGGGACCGCGGCCGGGCCGCCGGTCTGCATCCGCAGCCAGAACGGGGCGAGCCGGGAACGCCGTGCGTCCAGCGCGGCCCGCACCCGGATGTCGTCGGCGAGCCGGGGCGCGGCCGTGCCCGCACCGGATTCCGCCGGCGGTGCCGGCCGCCGCGCCCCCGCGGGCGGCGCGAGCACCCCGAGTGCGGCGAGCACCCCCGCGGCCTTCGCATGTGTCTCGGCGACCTCCGCGTACGGGTCGGAGTGCCGCACCAGGGTCGCGCCGACCGGCACCTTCAGCTCGCCGGCGGGGGAGATGTCGGCGGTGCGGATCAGGATCGGCGAGTCCAGCGTCTGGGCGCCGCCCGCGTCCCGCCCGACCAGCGCGAGCGCGCCCGCGTAGTAGCCGCGCCCGGCGCCGTCGCGGCCGCGCGGTTCGTACCGCTCGATCACCCGGCAGGCGTTCTGCACCGGCGAGCCGGTGACGGTCGCGGCGAACATCGTGTCCCGCAGCACCTCCCGCACGTCCTTGCTGGAGCGCCCGCGCAACTCGTACTCGGTGTGCGCCAGGTGCGCCATCTCCTTCAGCCGCGGCCCGATCACGACCCCGCCGAGGTCGCCGACCGTGCACATCATCTTCAGTTCCTCGTCCACCACCATGGTCAGCTCCTCCACCTCCTTCGGATCGTGCAGGAACTCCAGCAGCCCCTCCGCGGACGGCCCCTGCGCCGGGTAGCGGTAGGTGCCGCTGATCGGGTTCATCACCACGGTGCCGCCCGCCCGGCTCCCACCACCACCCTCGACCGAGAGTGCTTCGCGCTCGCCCCTTCCACTCCACATCCGCACATGCACCTCCGGGCTGGCGCCGACCAGCGTCCGCTCGGCGGTGTGCACCGTGTACGTCCAGTACGCGCCGCGCTCGCCGCGCAGCAGCCGGGCGAACAGCGTCAGTGCCGCCGCCGGGCCGAAGTCCGGCACGAAGCCGCGGAAGGTGCGCCGGATCACGAAGTTGGCGCCCTCGCCGCGGCCGATCTCGTCGTCGATCACCCGCCGCACGATCCGCGCGTACGCGTCGTCGTCGACGTCGAACGCGCCGTCCTCGACCCGCACCTCGCGCCCGGCCGGCAGCGCCTCCAGCGCGCCCAGCACCTCGGCGAGCGGGAGTTCGTACGCCTCCCGGGGGCGCAGCACGGCCAGCGGGGTGCCGTCGTCGTGGACGTCGAAGCCCCGCTCGCGGATCTGCCGGTACGGCACCAGGACCAGCGCGTCGGTGACGGGGGCGCCGGGTGCGCCCGAGGGCAGCGGGATACCGGCGAGCGTCTCGGCGTGCTCGATCGGGCCGAGCAGCACCTCCACCACGTCCCGCGGGCGGCCGGGGGTCTGGCGGTGCAGCAGGGCGAACGGCGGGCAGCCGGGGCTGAGCAGGCGCTCCACGAGCTGGACGGCGGTGGG
>NZ_JACEGK010000076.1:0-19759 GCF_056859195.1 Streptomyces sp. NH27 | reverse complement strand
GGGTGGGGGTGGGGCCGTGAGTCTGCTGCTGTCGGTTCGGGGCAGCAGGGAGGCGGCTGACGGTGGTTTTGGATCCGCGTCGTTGGTTGGAGTTGCGGCGGTTTCGTCCGCTGTACGAGTCCGGTGCGATAAGCCTGCGGGAGATCGCGAAGGAGACCGGCCTCAACCGCCGGACGGTCGGGAAGTACCTCAAGGACTGTGCTCCGGCCGCGCCGCCGAAGAGGGAGCCGGGTGTTCACCGGCCGCGGCGGGTGGTGGATGAGGTCGCGCCGCTGATCGATGCGATGCTTAGGTCGGAGGTCCTGCTCAAGGGCAGCGTGATCCACGAGCGCCTGGTTCAGGAGTACGGGGTCGGCATCAACTACCAGCGGGTGAAGTTCTATCTGCAGGAGGCTCGGCCGCGGATTGCGGAGGAGCTGGGGATCAGCCCGGGTGATCTGGCGGGTCTGCACCGGCGGTTCGAGGTGGTGCCGGGTGCTCGGGCTCAGGTCGACTGGGGCGATGAGGGCAAGATCCTCGCCCATGTGGGTGTCCCGAAGGTCTACTCCTTCCACATGACGCTGTCGTACTCGCGCGACCCGTTCTGCTGCTTCACCACCGGCCAGGATCTGGCGACGTTCTTCGACTGCCATCGGGCCGCGTTCGCGCATTTCGGCGGGGTGCCGATGAGCATCGTCTACGACCGGACGAAGACGGTCGTGCGCCGGCACGTTGCTCCGGGCGAGGCTGTTCCGCTGCATCCGGAGGCGGTCGCCTTCGCCGGGCACTACGACTTCGACCTCGATGTGCTGGCCGCCTACCGCCCTCAGGGCAAGGGCCGGGTCGAGCGGCAGGTCGGCATCGTCCGCGACCACGTCCTGGCCGGGCGGGCCTTCTCTTCGATCGAGGAGTTGAACGCCGCCTTCACGGCCTGGGTCCCGTTGCGGCGAGCGAAGGTCCACGGCACTCACGGCGAGGTCATCGGGCACCGGGCCGCACGCGACCATGCGGCCCTGCGACCGCTGCCGAAGGCCCCCTACGCGGTCACCAGCGGCATCTGCGGCACGTCGGCAAGGACTGCCTGGTCGCGTTCGACGCGAACCTCTACTCGGTGCCGGCCCGGAAGGTCCGTCCGCGTCAACTGGTGGAGATCCGGGCCACGAAGTCCCAGGTCAGCCTGCACTCTACCGTTCCCGACAGGAGTGGCCAGACGCTGCTGGCCGCCCATGCGCGGGCGGTCGGCCGCGGGGCCCGCATCGTGGACGAGAGGCACTGGGACGGCCTGCCCACCGGAGCCGGTCGGCGCGTCACCACAAGCGATGCTCCGCCGTCACCCCGCTGCAGCCAGTCCCTCGGGCCGGAGACCGGGCCGCTGCAGGCCCTGCTGAACCGGGCCGCCGCGGCAAGTATCGAGGTCGGCCGCCGACCGCTGTCGGTCTATGACGAGCTGACCGGCACCCGCCCCTTCAATTCCACTGCGCCGAAGAAGGAAGCCCGTTGAGCGAGCTGACCAGTACCCGAATCCGCACCGCCGCCTCCAAGCTGGGCCTGCCGCACCTGGCCGAGGCGCTCAACCAGTACGTCCAGCGGGCGGACGAGGCCAAGACGGGCTACCTCGACCTGCTCGACCTGGTGCTGTCCGAAGAACTCACCGTCCGCGACGACCGCCGTTTCCGCCAGAACCTGCGGCTGTCGAAGCTGCCGCACCACAAGACGCTGGACGACTACGACTTCTCCTTCCAGCCCGACCTCGACCCGCGCAAGATCAAGGACCTGGCCACCTTGTCCTTCCTTGAGGACAAGGCCAACGTCGCCCTGCTCGGGCCGCCCGGAGTCGGCAAGACCCACATCGCGGTCGCGCTCGCGGTCGCCGCCTGCCGGGCCGGCCATTCGATCTACTTCACGAGCCTCGACGACATGGTCCGCCACCTCAAAGCCGCCGAGGAGCAAGGCCGGCTGATCAGCAAGCTCGGCACCTACCTGCGGCCCAGCGTCCTGGTCGTCGATGAGGTCGGCTATCAGCCCCTCGAACGCGCGGAAGCCAACCTGGTCTTCCAGGTCATCTCCAAGCGCTACGAGAAGGGCTCCATCATCCTGACCTCCAACAAGACCTTCAGCAAAGCGCACATGTTCCGGCGAACCCGTGCGAGGTGCCGCCGAAACTTCACGGGTTCGATCTGCGTGCGGTCCGGAAGTCTTGGTACTCGTCGCAGACGATGCCTTGGTTGACCCAGCGCTCGGGGTCGGCGGCGAGTTCGCGCTCGGCCAACTGCAGGGCTTCCTCGGGGGTGGGCAGGACGGCGATCTCGCGGCCCCAAGTCTCGTCGTCGGGGTCCAGGGGCGGGAACTGGGTGATGTCGAGGAAGGTGTCGGCGCCGACGTCCTCGACCTCGCTCAGGTAGATGGTGACGCCCGTCGGGCCGGGGCCGAGAGCGATCCAGCGGAGCCCGGGCCGGCCGTCGATTTCGATGGCGCCGAGGAACTGTTCGATCTGCTTCCCGCGCCGGAGGGCTCCGAGGGCGAAGGCGGGGGTGAGGTGCCGCATGTCAGTTCCTCTGCTGGTGCTCGCCGGGCAGGCGACCGGGATCGATGTGATCAGCAAGGTAGATGAGGCTGGCCTGGGGGTCCATGCCGAAGGCCGCGGCGACGAGCTTGGGGTCCAGGGTGTTGACGAGCTCGACGAGCCGGGTGCCGCGGATCATCCGGGGCGGATAGCCGCAGGCGTCAAGGACGTGGGAAAGGTAGGCCGTTGAAGCAGCCGCCCGACTGACCTTCGTTCCCTTGGTGACCATGACGTGGGGGTTCTGCGTCGGCCAGCCGGCCCGGTGGGCGAGGCATCGTTGCAGCACTGCCCAGGAGGCGGGGTCGAGCGGGACTGGGTACGGCCGTTTTCCGAGCCGGACTGCTCGCGCGGTCGCGTCGATGTCGCTGACCTGCAGTATGCGGACCTCCGCGCTGGAGGCGCCGTGGAGGAGGGCGAGCATGCCGAGCAGGGCTTCGTGGGGATGGACTTCGTCGTCGCGTGTCCACCGGCGGAACAGGTCACGCTGCTGGTCGAGGGTGAGGGTCCGGCCTCGGTATCCGTTGCTCTCCTTCGCGGTCAGTCCGCGGGTTGGATCGACGAGGACCAGGTGCTGCGCGCGGGCGAAGCCGAAGAACTGCCGCAGCGCGGTCAGTCGGCGCTTGCGCCCGTTTGGCAGGGTGGCCAGGAAGGCCTCGACGTCATGGACGTCGACCAGAGCCCAGTCGCTCTTGCCGCGCTGATCTACGAGGAAGACTGCCAGGTCGCGCATGGTGGCGAGGGCGGCCTCCAGGGTGAGGTTGCTGCGGGGGCGGGTGCCGGCTCGACGGGCCCGGTCGTGGGCCCGCATCCGGGAGGTGTCGAAGGCGGCGACAGCCGGGCGGAGGAGTTCGGGGACGGCGTCGACGCGGCGCTTGCGCCGTCCGGCGGCGAGCCGCTCGGCCTGGTCGGTGGGCAGCGCCAAGCCGTGGGCCGTGAAGAAGTCCTCCACGGTGCGGGCGAAGGTGCCCATGGACCGCCCGGGCCGGCGGGACCTCTCCAGCAGGGCCTGGGGCGAGTTGGAGTGGCCGTCTTGCAGAAGTCGGCCCAGCTCGGTGATGAAGCTGCAGGCTCGGGCGACGCAGTGGCGGGCAGCAACATGGGCGACGAACTCGTCCAGCCATCGCGGTGGGTCGGCGAGGCGGTCGCGCAGGTTCTCGCCGCGGATGAACGGCCGTCCGGGGTGTCGTTGCCAGCACGGTGAGCACAGTCCCAGCCCGGCATGCCGACGTAGTTCGCCGGACTCGCGGCAGGCCCGGGGAGGCTGTTTCTGCTGCCGCGGCCTGGGGCACGATCCGCACCAGCCGGTCGCCTCGCGCAGGAATCCGGGCTTGCTGCAGCGCGGGCAGGGCGTCTTCGCGGCTTGGGCATCCTCTCTGCGGTGGCAGGCCCGGCACAGACGGTTGCCGGCGACGCGGACCGGGTGGCCGCACTGTTCGCAGACGCGTGAGCAGATGACGCACCGGCCGGTGTCCGCTTGCAGGACCCGGTCTTGCCGCAGGCCGGGCAGGTCTGCTTCGCGGCCTGTTCCTTCAGCGACCGCCAGCACAGGCAGCAGTGCTGGCGGTCAAGATAGCCGACTGGGGCACCGCAGGTGACGCAGTCCCGTTGCTTCTTGCCCATAGTGAAGTCCGCAGGTCACAGGGGGGCATCGACCGGCCCCGGGCAGATGCCGCGGCCTTGGGCTGGGATGCTGCCAGGCGAGGCGGGGTCACTGGCCGTTCGATCGGGGTGGTGTCGACTTCGATGAGGTCGTTCGGGGTGCACTCCAGCGCGGTGCACAACGCGGCGAGCGTCGACATCTTCACCTGCGAGGGCTCCTTGGTGAACAGCGCGGACACCGACGCCGAGGACAGTTCCAGGCCGGCCTTGTCGGCCAGCAGCCGCCGCAGCTCGGTCCCGGTCCAGACCTCACGCTGGGCCGCGGCCATCCGCAGCCGCCATCGGATCTTCATGCCGTGGTGTCCTTCCCGGTCAGCTCGGCCAGAGTGCCAGCGACCGCCCGCTGATAGGCGTCCTCGATGAACGTCGCGGAGGGCCGGACATAACGCATGGTCGAGCTGACCGTCCAGTGACCGAGCATCTGCTGGATGGCCACCAGGTCGACGCCGCGCTCGTAGTTGTGAGTCGCGCAGGCCCGCCGCAGGGCATGCGGGCTGAACCGCACGGCCGGCGGCCGACCTTCGAGGCCCATGAGATAGCGCAGCCGGTTGCGGATCGTCCCGCGGTGCAGTGGGCCACCGGACTCGTCCGCGAACAGCACCGGCGAGTCGGGGAACTTGCCTCGCACGTCCTCCAGGAACCATCGCAGCACCAGGTCCAGGCCATCGAGCATCGGCACCCAGCGCGGCCGGGGCCCGGAGGTGTGGGCGCCCTTGCCGAAGTGGACGTGGAGTTTGCCGAACGGGCCGCGGGTGAAGTGGAGGTCCGGCGTCTCAAGCAGCGATGCCTCCTCCGAGCGGAGCCCGGCGTGATACAGCGTCCGGAACAGTGCGTAGTCACGGGCGGCCGGGCCGTTCTTCCTCGCGGTCGCGATCCGCTGCTTCATGAAGTCGAAGAACTCGTTCACCCGCTCCGGGGTCGGTGGCGGCAGCAGGGCCGGGGAGTCGTCACCGACATGCCGCGACGCGTTGAACTCATCGACCGGGCAGACCAGTCGGACCCCGAACGCGGCCTCGATCTCTGCGGCCTTACGTGCTTGGAGGAACCGGTGGAACCCCTTGAAGATCTGCACATACTCGCGGCGCGTCGACGTCGCCCTGCCCTTGACTGCGAGATCGCCGACGACGCGGTCGATGTCCTCGGGCGTCACATCCCACGCCGGCCGCCCCAGCGCGGCGAGCGTCCGCTCCAGCAGGCCGATGTCGTTCTCGACGGTCACCGGGCTGAACCCGCGGGCCCGCCAGGAGGCGACGAACGCGTCCACGCACGCCGCCTGGAAGAGCCAAGGGTCCGTGACCAGCGGCCCCTTCGGAACACCACCGCCCGCGATGACCTGCAACCTCGCCTCGGCCAGCGGCACACCTTCCTCGCGCCTGAACTCTCAAGGCAGCACCTGGAAAACCTGAGCACCACCACGAGATCCAACGAGGACCGCAGGAGGAGGAAACGGCCAGGTGGCAGCGGCAACTCCCGCGAGGGACCAAGTACCAGCCCCAGATGAATGGGGCCAGGTCTTCGGCGACGAGGTCCTGGCCACTGCGATCCTCGACCGCCTCCTACACCACTGCGAGGTCGTCTCGATCAACGGCAACAGCTACCGACTCAAGAACCGCCTGGCCGCCATCGAACGGAAAACCGACGTCGCCTGAGCCGTCGAACGGCTTCAGGCTGTCACTGGAGCACAGAGGCCGCATCATCGCTCTGTGCCTGGTAAACGGTCACGATCGCGGCCACAGCATCGACTTCGATCGGTCCCGCGATCCTCAGCCAGACCAGTTCCGGCAGGCCCTCGGAGCGATCGAGTCGGCCGACCGCCTCGGTGGGCCAGGGCAACGGCAGCTCCGGCAGATGGATGAGGGAGATCCCATCGATGAAGGAGCCACCCAGTCCGGGTTCCCACGGGCGAACCGAGTAGAGATTGGACAGCGAGACCACCACATCGGGCTTCCGCGGCCCCTCGCGCAGCCATACGTCCAGTGTGTTGTCCTTGCGGTCCTCGTTGGACTCGTCCAACGAGACGCGCTCGATGAAGTAGCTGATGCAGGACTCCAACGTCCGCGCCGCATTCGTGCAACGGTTCTTGAAGGCGTCAGTCGCCCCATGCTCGTCGGCCACGACACGAGACTACGGCCAGTGGAACGGTCCATGAGAGCGGCTTCGCCGAGACCAGTCAGTGGTGCACACAACTCCGTACGCGCTGGAGCACTCCGATAAGTACGCGGACACCACCCTGACCGACCTCGGCTACGAGAACGCCGCAGATGGCTTCCCCCACCCGGTCAAGAGGCCCAAGCGCGGCGAACTTGCCGAGCCCGACAAGGCGTTCAACGCCGTGATGCGCGGCGTCCACGCCCTCGCCGATCGTGCCAACGCACTGCTGAAGGTCACCTTCAAGGCCCTGCTCCGGGCAGCCTCGAACCTGCGGCCATCACCCGGATCGCCCGCGCCGCACTCGTCCTGAGGTTGCTCCGATGCTGCTGACCCAGACACGCAAGGGCCCGGCCTCGGGGCCCGTCCCGGTCCGCGCCGAAGATCCCCGCGCCGTGTCCAGGTCTGACAGCGAGACAACCCCCGGGCTGCCGTCGGAAAGGAATTCCTCGATGACCGGTCCGAGATCCTCGGAGGGAACATAGGCGCCGCCGAACGGCAACTCATCCGGAAGCACCGATCCGGTCGAACACCGCAGCTGTCCGGCCATCTTGTCGTGCCACACGTAGAACGTCGCCGGCCCTGAAACCCCCATGCGGCGAACCCGTCCTCACAGCGCCTCCGCAGTCGACTCGAAAGCAGCCGCCACCTCGGCGACGGACAAGGACTTCCTGTCCTCCGCGTTCGCCCCCAGCCACCAGGTATTGGTCTCCCGCTCCACCTGACGGTCGATCGGTTCCTTGGACGAGGGCTCTTCCGCCACCTCGGCGATCCATGTCAGCAGCACCACAGCAGTATCCCTGCACGCGTCAAGGCACGCGCCGGCCGCCACAGAAACGGCGGGTCAGGCGGCCGCGGTCCAGTGCCAGGGGCGGGGGCCGTGGTGGCCGCGGAGGCAGCCGAGCCGGTGCTGGGCCTGGGGGAGCGCGGCGGGGTTCCGGTCGGCTATCTGGAAGGCGTAGGTGACCATGCGGAGTTCGCGGATGCCGCGGAGGGTCGGGTAGCCGGGCCATGCGCGGACGTCCTGGCCGTAGGCGGCGCAGAAGTCGCGGTATTCGGCCGGGGTGAGGGCGCCGGTGGTGTCGACGCCGATCGCGCTGGAGGTGAGGTCCCACTCGGGGCGGCCGAGCGAGGTGCGTTCGAAGTCGAGCAGGATGCGCCGGCCGTCGTCGGTGACCGCGCAGTTGCCGCCCCAGGCGTCACCGTGGACGACGCACAGCGGTCGGCCGGGCGGCAGGCGGTCCCAGGCGTCGCGGAGTTGGGCGTGGCGGTCGTGGAGGAACTTCCGGTCGGCGTCGGTGAGGCTGCGAGCGGCGTCGATCCTCTCCGCGAGCCGGACGAACGGGTCGGCGGTGCCGAGCGCGATGCCGTCGGGCAGCGGGAGGTCGTGGAGGCGGCGCAGGAGCGGCGCGAGGTCGACGGCGGTGCCGGCGCGGTGGCGGGGGAGTTCGTGCCAGTAGGTGGCGGGGCGGCCCGCGGCGTCGCGGGGCTGGTCGATGGGCAGCGGGCGGACGGCGGGTATCTCCTGGTCGGCCAGCCAGCGTGCGACGGCGACTTCGCGGGCGGCTGCGGTGTCCTGGCCGGGGCGGGCGATCCGTACGACCACGCCGGTGGCGGTGCGCCACAGGTCGTTCTCGGCGAGGCGAACGGGGCTCGCCCCCGCGGTGGGCAGCCCGGCGGCTTCCGCGGCGGCGCGGAAGTACGGCAGTGCGTCGTCGAGGCGCTGGCCGCTCATGCGGTGGCGGTGAAGTCGCGGGGGTGACCTTCGTCCTGGTGCGCGTACGCCTCTCGCATGCGGTCCCAATCCTTTTCCGGGGATCAGCATGGACCCCTGGCCGATGGCGCACGCGGGTTCCGTACGGCCCCAGTTCGCGTGCCGAGGACGACGCGATGTCGAGCCGCGCCGCCTTGCTCGCCCCCATACTGCGCCTGCGGTCCGGGCTTCCACCCGGAGATCGTCGAGACGACCACGATCGACGCGCCACCCGAAGCCTGCGGGTGAGGGGTGGCACAGGCGGCGAGCCAGCAAGGTGGCCGACGTTGTGGACCAGTCCCGGGGCGTGGTTCCGCCGAGATCCTGGCCCCGGGCGCCCCCGCGCCGGCGACGACGCCGTCAAGGCCGCCGGGCGAGGCAGCGACAGAGGGCACGGGTTGCTCCCATGCTCCGGCACAGCGACATCCAGAGGCGGGTGAAGAACTCGTCGTCGGCAGCCGGCGAACGGTCGTTCGTGGGGGGCCGGGCGTACCGTGGGATCAGCATCCTCTGGCGGGGGTTCACATGGCACATGACACGACCATCGGCGACCGCATCCGAGCGTTGCGGGACTTCCGCGATGTGACGCAGGAACAGCTCGCGGTGCGGGCGGGCTGCTCGGTGGACACGATTCGCAAACTGGAGCAGGGCGTACGGAGCACGGCGAGCCTGGCCACGCTGCGTGCGCTGGCCCGCGCACTGGACGTCGAGCTGGAGCGGCTGCTCGGCCAGCCCACCGTGACCAGCACCAGCCCGGACGACGGCGGTCTGCTCGACCTGCGCGACGCCATCCAGGACATCGGGTCCTTGCCCGGCCTCGCTGACGATCTCGCCGACGACGCACCGGACGCCGAGGCGTGGATGGCCGCGGTCGGCAGCGCGACCGCGCTCTACTGGCAGGGCGGCTACTCGGAGTTGTCCGGGGTGCTGCCGCTGCTGTTGCGGGACGGTCGGGCGGTCACCCGGGACGCCACCGGGCCCGGCGCCGAGCGAGTGTGGGCGCGGCTCGCGCTGGCCTACCAGCTCGCCGCGTCGCTGGCCACGCAGTCAGGTCACCCGGACTGGGCGTTCCAGGCGGTTGAGCGGCAACTCGTCGCGGCCGAGCGCGCGTCCGACCCGCTGATGTCCGGTATGGGCGTGTCCACGCTGTCGTGGGTGCTGCTCCGGCAAGGGCGGTGGGAGCAGGCGCAGGCCGTGGCCGAGCGGAAGGCGGACGAGATCGAGCCGGGGTTTCGCCACGCGAGCCCGCGGCATCTCGCGGTGTACGGGAATCTGCTGATCGCGGCGGCGACTCCGGCGGCCCGCCGGGACCAGCATGACGACGCGGCCGAGATGCTGCGGGTGGCCGAGGCGGCGGCGGTGCGGTCCGGGCCGACACGGGCGTACGGCAGCGCGTTCAGTGTGACGGACGTGCAGACGCAGGCGGTGAACGTGGCGCTCGCCGGTGCGAGCCCGCGACCGGGCGACGCGTTGACGTTGGCCCAGCGCGTGGATCTCGGTGCGATCTCCCGGCCGGTGCACGCCGCGAGCCACCGCGTGGACGTGGCGCAGGCGCAGCACCAGGCCGGCGACTGCGACGGGTCGCTGGCGACGCTGTTGGAGGTCGAGCGGCAGCAACCGGAGTGGATCAGGTACCAGACCGCCGCGGCCGCCACGGTGCGGGACATGCTGGAGGCCGAGCGGCGCCGGAACTCCCCGTTGCGCGGGCTCGCGTCCCGGATCGGCGTCGACCCGACGTTATGAGGTAGGGCGTGCTGTCCTACCTTGCGGCTGAACCGGCCCTGGACTGGTGATGTCCGTCCCTGTGACGCGATGGGCACGCTGCGTAGCGTGGTTGTTACGAGCGCTGCCGTCACACTCCCATCAGGACGACGGCGCCGCGTACACCGCATGGAGCCGTTATGCCGATGCCCAACACGTTGAAAGCAGGCCTGACCGACGTTCAGCACGTCGCCATGGACCTGCGGCGACTTCTGCGCGACCTCGGCACGGACGAGCAGGTGCTCCGGCGCGTGATGCCGCTCACCGACCTTGATGGCGCTGAGTTCGTGCACACGCCGCCACTGCCGGTGGAGGTCGTACAGCACCTTGTGCGCCTGCTGCCGGCGCCCCCTGCGCCCAGACGGGTGGACCTTCGGTGAGCGCCCGCCCGGCCCGTATGGCGGCAACTCGCTTCCGCACCCGGCACGTTCCCACCTCCCCCATCACGACAAGGAAGCCCGCGCGATGAGTCCCGCTGTCCCGTCCCCGCACGCACACACCCTCCTGCCCGCCGGCTTATCGGCTCCCGGACCCGTGCGGCGCTGGGCGATCACCACAACCGACGGTCAGAGCCGCAGTGGCTATCTGCCCCCGTGGGCGACTGACGACCCGAGCGAACAAGGCGTGGCGCCGGGGGAGTTGGGTGAGCGGCTGGCCGACGTCAACCACTACGTGGAGTTCGCGGGGCGGACCGTCTCGGTCTACGCGCCCGGCGGCGGGGAGCCGTTGGTGCGGGACGAGGAGATCCTGCACGGCAGCATCGACTGCAACCCCTACGCGCCCAGGGACGAGCCGCGCATTCCCGTGGTCAACATCCGTCTGTCCGACCAGAGCTGGCTCACCGACCTCGGACCCGAGGATCTGGCCGGGCTCGCCGCCCAACTGCGGGAGCAGGCCCGCCGATTGGACTACAAGGTCCGCCCCGCGCTCATCGCCGCCCGCGACGACTGGGCGGCCCACCACCCGCCGGTACCCGACGCATAGAGCCGGCCGCGTGCCGAGGCACGTACACCCACCACCAATGCCGACACCTCAGCGAAGGAATCCGTGATGGCCAGCAGTGACAGCGAAGTCGGCGGGAGCAGGGGCACCCGGAAGGTGGTCATCGACTGGGAGTGGTTATCGGCGCGGGAGTTGTACGCCAGCGAGTTGGCCTGTCGGCGGCAGCAGGCGGGGCTGACGTTGATGGAACTCGCGGGGCTGTGCATGTACGAGCAGTCGTATCTGCACCGGCTGGAGCGGGGGCAGCGCCTGGGCACCGTGGAGGCGGCTGCCGCGCTGGACAAGGTGTACGGCACCGGCGACCTCCTGGTGAAGCTGTGGCACCTGGCCAAACGCGAGGCGAAGGACCGCCCGTTCCTCGGACTTGCCCCGTTGGAGGCGGACGCGGTGAGCGTCCAGGAGTACGCGGTCAGCGCCATCCCCTACCTCCTCCAGACCCGCGCCTACGCCGAGGAGCAACTGAGTACCGTCCGCCCGCACCGGGTCAAGGAGTTGGGCGCCCAGGTCGCCGCACGGCTGAAGCGGCAGGACCGTCTGACCGGCCCGAACCCCGTCCATTACCGCGCGTTGATCGACGAGGCCGTACTACGGCGCAAAGCCCGCGACCCCCACACCTGGACCGCCCAACTGGAACACCTCATCGAGACCGCCCAGCAACCGGATGTCTCCCTGCACGTCGTCCCGTTCGGCACCGGACCCCACCACATCCGCAGCTGCCTGGAACTCATCTTCTTCCAGGACGGCCACACCGTCGCCTACACCCAAAGCAGTTGGAGCGGCCACCTCGTCGAAGAACCCGAAGACGTCGAACCCCTACGCCTCGCCTACGACCTGCTCCGCGACACCGCCCTCACGCCGGCGGACTCCCTGACCTTCCTCCGCACCACGCTGGACGAGCACGCCGCGCCCGGGGCAGGCGGCAGCGGGGACCAGGCGCCGTGAGCACGGCACGCCTCGTCCCCGCCGCCAAACGCAGGCGACCTACTTCGCGCCGGTCACCGAAAGGGACACCAGGCGGGCGGCGCCGTTCGGGGAACCGTGCGGAGCACCGTCCGGCACCGCGAGCGCGACGTAGCGCGCGGAGCCCTTCAGCCGCAGGGACGAGGTCGCGCGGGCGGGCAGCGTACCGGCCTGCTGGTAGGTCAGCCCGTCCCCGCTGGTCTCGACCCGCGCCGCGGGCACGCGCCCACCGGTCCAGCGAGCCGTGACCGTGCCGAGCGGGACGACCGCGCCGAGGTCGACGACCATGCGCCCGCCCGCCCCCGGCGTCCACGAGGTGTGCGGGTCGCCGTCCACCGCGGCGGCCGGGGAGGACATGCCCGGGGGCAGCGGCGACGTCGGGAAGGTGACGCGGCCGAGCGCGAGGTCGTCCAGCGGATACGGCGCGGCCCCGGGCAGAGCGACCGTGCGGGCGCGCCCCGAGCGGAGCGTGACCCGGACCGTACGGCCACCGGGAGCGGCGACCTCCACCCGGCAGGAAGGCCCGCGCAGCACCACGGTCGCGGCGTCGCGCACCTCGGCGGTCAGCCCCGCCGGGAGATGCCCCGAGGCGGCCCGCAGCACGGCCCTCGCGGGCGCCAACTGGGCTCCAGCCGCACCAAGTTCGGCTCGGAAGGAGGTGCCGTGCGCCGTCACCGTCTGGCTGCCCGCGTACAAGGTGACCGCGCGGGTGTCCTGCGCCAGCGCCACCTGCGCGGTCACCGCGGAGCCCGAGAGGTTGAACAGGCTCAGGTGGCCGCCGGCCGTGGAGGCGCGCACCGCGTCGTGGTCGGTGCTCGGCGCCGGGCGCGCGGCCGCGGCCCGCACCGCCGCCGGGCTGCCGTCCGGCACGCCCTCGACGAGCAGCGGCTCGGCCGGGCCGTCCGAGAGGATCAGCGTGTCGCCGTACACCGACAGCGGGTTGGCCGCGCCGCGGACCACGAACCCGGCCCGGCCGTCGACGCTGATCCAGTCGCCCCGGCCGGTCAGGTCCGCGGGCGGGTAGGCGACCAGGTCCGTCCAGGCCGAGCCGTCCACCGAGCCCTGCACGGTGTACGCCTGCCCGGCCGCGGCCTCCCAGCTCAGCGTGACGCGGTCCACCGTGGCCGCCGTGCCGAGGTCGACCTCCAGCCAGCTGTCGCCGCGGGCGCGGTCGGCGACCGATACCGCCCAGCGGGTGGCCGGATCGCCGTCCACGGCCAGTGCCGCGCCCTTGCCGCTGTCCGCCGAGGACGCGGTGGCGGTGCCGCCCTGTGCCAGATCGGCACCCGAAGCACCGTCGCGGACCTCGAACGCGTAGACGGAGTAGCCGTATTGGGGGTTGCCGCGCCGGCCCTGCATCCGCAGGTAGCGATAACTACCCGCGGTGAACGTCAGGTTGTCGGTGCGCGGTCCGGACGTCGGGTGCCCGGCCTTGCCGCTGTCGACCGAGGGGACGGTGACCGAACCGTCGGCGGTGGTGTACGTACGGCTGCCGTCCAGGCCCGCGACGCCGGGCATGGTCAGGTTGAAGACCTCGATGTGGCCCTCGCCGGTGCCGGTACCCGCGGTGGCGTAGACGACCTCGCCGCCGGGCAGCGTGCTGAAGCCCGCGTACCCGCTGTCCAGGGCGAGCAGCACCGCGGACCCGTCGAGGCCGTCCCGCAGTTCGGTGTACGTGGCGACGTTGCGGCCGGTGACCTTGCCCGCCGTGGTCGGCAGGAACATCGGCGTGCTGCCGCTGAGCGAGAACAGCCAGTCGTCGTGCGCGGGCTGCCAGCAGAACTTCACGAAGCCCGGCTTGGTGACGGAGGCCGCCCAGGCGTTCGGCGTCTGGTGGGCGACCAGGCCCGGGCCGGTGCCGAAGTCGGTGACGCCGGAGGCCAGGCGGAACAGTTCCTCGGCGGTGAGCGCGGTGACGCTCTCGCGCTGCGCGGCCCGCCACTCGTGCAGCAGGTAGCTGATGGCGACTTCGGCGCGCGCCTCGGGCTCGTACTTCGGCTCCCCGGAGAACTTGGTGATCCGGTCCGCCGGGGCGTACGCCTGATACGCCGTCAGCCGCTCGGCGAGCGCGGTCTCGGCGCGTGCGGCGGCCCGGTCGCCCAGCACCTGGGCGAGGAACGCGACGGGGATCACGTCCCGCCCGTACAGGTGCTCGCGGTCGTTGACCATCGGCATCAGCGGCTCGCCGGCGTCGCTCATCACGGTGAGCAGGGACGTCCACAGCCGGTCGGCGTTGGGCTGGGCGGCGAGGACCTCGGGCAGGGGCCGGCCGGCGGTCAGGAAGTGGGCGGTGTTGCGGCCCGAGGTGCGCCACAACTCGCACTGGTAGTGCGGCCCGAACGAGCCGTGGTTCTCGACGATGAAGGTGTCGTAGAGGTTCTGCGCGGTGTTGTCGCTGATCGCGACGCCGTCCACGACCGTCGGGTTGGCGAGGTCGGCGGCGGGCAGGCCGGTCTCGTTGCGGCTCCACTTGCCGTACCACGACGCCCAGTCGGGGTAGCTCGCGTCGTCCGACGCCCACGCCAGGGCGGGCGCCAGGGACTGCGCGTAGACGCCCATCTCCTCCAGCTTGGTGTCGCCGACGTGGTTGCCGAGCAGCCCGTCGGGCGTCCAGTCCCCGGACAGCGGGTCGTTGCCCGTGCCCAACGACGTGGTGTACGCGGCCTGTTGGCGCACGATCGCATCCACGTCCGCCTGCGTCGCGGCGTCCAGCTGGTCCCACAGCAGGCGCGCGGCGAGCACGAAGTACAGCTGGAAGGTGGTGTCGAAGAAGAGCGTCTTGCCCCATTCTGCGCCGCCGGTAAGGCGGTTGGAGCCGGCGAAGTGGGCGATCGTGGCGAGGGTGCGCGAGCGCAGGGTGTCCTCGTCGATGCCGGTGACGGTGGCGTCGTAGCCGCCGCGGGTCAGCAGCAGGGCGTGGCCCAGCACGACGGCGAACCCGAAGTCGGTGGCCGTGTAGTGGCCGGCCGCCTCGTCCCACTGCGTCTCGGTCCAGCGGGTGTGCCGCAGCAACACCTGGTGGTAGGTGGCCGCGATCGCGTCCGGCGGGCTGCTCGACGGTTCGATCCCGCCGGCCGCCGGCTTCGCGTCCCCGGTCGCCGCGCGCGCCGGCGACGCGGCCGCCACCGTCGCCGAGCCGGCCGCCAACGCCGCGGTGATCCCGGCCAGTTGGGTGAACCGGCGCCGGCTCATGGGGGAGGTGTGGTGCTGCACGGTGACTCCATCCTCGACATGGGACGCCGGCGCGCTATGCGACAACGTTGTCAGGTGCGGGCCATTCTTCGCATCGCCTCGCGACACCGTCAACCCCCGTGCGGAGGTGGGCGACCAAGCGCGGTGGGCGACCACATGGCGGCGTCCGCGGCGCGGCGCGCGGCGCGGTCTGCGGCGCGGCCTGGCCCGGGGGATCGGCGAGAAAGTTTTCCGGATGGCACGCATGAGGGCGTGGCGGCGGGGCAGGCGGAGGTCAGCCCTTGCAGGGGACTCGCAAGGGAGGGTCCGATCGGTGACACGTCAGCCGAGCCGGCGGACCCCACGACCGGCGGCGCACCCCCCGCGGTGCCGGTCCGCGCCCGGCCGCCGACTTGCCCCCCAGGATGGCGGCCGGGCCCCAACTGCGCATGCCAGCAAGTCGGTTGCCTTCGTACGGCGGGGCGTCCGCCGGGTCCGTACGACGTCCCGTCGGCGGCCTCGTACGGCGGCGCGTCGGCCGACGGCTGCCGCGGCACGAACGGCCGGCCCCGTACCCACGGCGAAGGCCGGGACCAGGAAGCTCCTGGTCCCCGGCCTTCGCCGGATACGGGTCACACGGCATCGCGCAGGCCACACGGGCCACGCGGATCACGCAGGCCGACCGGGCCAACGGGCCACACGACGGTTCGCCCGGGATCAGCCGACCGCGTCGGTCAGCTCCGCGAACTCCGCGTCGGTAAGCGCCAGTTCGGCCGCCGCGATGTTGTCGTCCAGGTGCGCCACCGAGGACGTGCCCGGGATCGGCAGCATCACGGGGGAGCGGCGCAGCAGCCAGGCGAGGGCGAGCTGGGAGGGGCTCGCGCCGTGCCGCTCGGCCAGTTCGGCGAGCGGCCCGCCGGGCTTGGCCAGCTCGCCGGTGGCCAGCGGGAACCACGGGATGAAGGCGATGCCCTGCGCCTCGGCGTGGTCGAGCAGCTTCTCCGCGGACCGGTTGGCCAGGTTGTACAGGTTCTGCACCGACGCGATCTCGGCGACCGCCCGGGCCGCCTCCAGCTGGTCCACATCGACCTCGGAGAGCCCGATGTGCGCGATCTTGCCCTCCTCCTGGAGCAGCTTCAGCTCGCCCACCTGCTCCTCCAGCGGCACCTTCGGGTCGATCCGGTGCAACTGGAAGAGCGGGATCCGGTCCAGGCCCAGGTGCCGCAGGCTCATCTCGGCCTGCTGCCGCAGGTACTCCGGCCGCCCGACCGGCCGCCAGTCGTTCGGTCCGGACCGGGTCAGCCCCGCCTTCGTGGCGATCACCAGGTCCGCGGGGTACGGATGCAGCGCCTTGCGGATCAGCTGCTCGGCCACCACCGGCCCGTACGAGTCGGCGGTGTCGATGAAGTCGACGCCCGACTCGACGGCCCGCCGCAGCACTCGCACCGCCTCGTCGGGGTCCTTCGGGTCACCCCACACCCCGGGCCCGGTCAACTGCATCGAGCCGAACCCCAGGCGGGTGACCGGCAGTTCCCCGGACAGGGAGAACGTTCCGGACGCCTTGGCGGGCCGGGTCTGCGTGCTCACGATGAAATGCTCCTTCCGCGGATGCCCCGGCCTGACCCGGTGCACGCCGCTGGGACGGTGTCCGTGCGACCGGTTCCCCCGGTCACACCACAGGTGCAACCGCGTAACCGGCGTCCGGTATTCCGGAGGTCGGTATCCCGTCGATTCCGCGGCCCGGCGATGTGTTCGCGGCCTTCGGCGGTGTGCGCGGCGGCGCGGCCCGTGGTGGGGGCGGTCGTACGGGCTACTCCTGGCCGCCGTGCCAGGACGACCAGAGCGCGGCGTAGGCGCCCCGGGCCGCGACGAGTTCGTCGTGGGTGCCGAGTTCGGTGAGCCGGCCGCCCTCCATCACGGCCACCCGGTCCGCGTCGTGGGCGGTGTGCAGACGGTGCGCGATGGCGATCACGGTACGGCCGCGCAGCACGCTCGCCAGCGCGCGCTCGGTGTGGCGGGCGGTGGTCGGGTCGAGCAGCGCGGTCGCCTCGTCGAGGATCAGCGTGTGCGGATCGGCCAACACGACACGCGCCAGGGCGAGTTGCTGGGCCTGCGAGCCGTCCGTCCGGTGCCCCCCGTCGCCCACGGCGGTGTCCAGGCCGTCCGGCAGCTCTTCGACCCAGTCCGCCCCCACGGCCGCCAGCGCCGCGAGAAGTTCGTCGTCCCGCGCGGCGGGCGCGGCGATCAGCAGGTTGTCCCGGACCGTGCCGAGGAACACGTGGTGCTCCTGGGTGACCAGCACGACATGGCGGCGCAGTTGCTCCGGGTCCAGGGCGGCGACCGGGACCCGGCCCACGGTCACCGAGCCCGCGTCCGGGGCGTCGATCCCCGCCAGCAGCCGGCTCAACGTGGTCTTGCCGGCGCCCGAGGGGCCGACGAGCGCGAGCCGTTCGCCGGGACGTACGGTCAGGTCGACGCCCCGCACCACCTCGGCCCCGCCGGCGTAGGAGTAACGGGCGCCGACGACGTCGATCCGGTCGTCGACGGGGGAGCGGGCCGTCTGCGGCGCGACCCGCGCGGCGTTGCCCAGCCCCTCGACCCGGGCGAACGACGCGCTGCTGCTCTGCAACTGCTCGACCCACATCAAGATCGCGTCCAGCGGCTCGGACAGCTGCCGCAGATACAGCGCCGCGCTGATCACCGCGCCCAGGCTCATCACGCCGTGCGCGTGCAGCAGACCGCCGATCATCAGCACCGCGACCACGGGGATGACGTACGAGATGTCCACCGCGGGGAAGAACACCGTGCGGAGGTTGAGCGTACGGGTCCGGGCCCGGCGGGAGACCTCGATCGCGTCGCGGCTCGCCGCGACCCGCATCTCCTCCAGCCCGAACGCCTCGACGGTCCGCGCGCCCGTGACCGTGGCGGCGAGGATCTCGGTGACCGCCGAGTTGGCCGCACCCTCCGCGAGGTAGGCGGCGCGCGCCCGGCGCAGGTACCAGCGCAGTGCGAACCAGATCCCGACCAGGCCGAGCAGGCCGCAGCAGCCGAGCAGCGGATCGAGCACGAAGACCGCGCCGAGGATGAACAGCGCCTGGACCAGGGCGATCAGCACCTCGGGTGCCGCGTCGCGGAGTGTGGTGCCGACCATGGCCACGTCGGTGGTGCCGCGTGCGGTCAGGTCGCCGCTGCCGGCGCGTTCCACCACCGAGGCCGGCAACGTCAGCGCGCGGTCGACGAACTGCTCGCGGACACGGGCGAGGGTGCGCTCGCCGAAACGGTGACCGAGGTAGCGGGCATAGCGCGCGAGCAGGAACTGCGCTCCCGCGAACAGCAGGATGACGAGCGCCAGCCGGTTCACGGCGCTCACCTCGCCGCCCTTCTGCACCTCGTCCACGATCCGGCCGACCAGCCACGGCCCGACGAGTCCGGCCGCGGCGGCCATCGCGTTGAGGGCGAGCACGGCGGCGAACGCCCGGCCGTCGGATCGGATCAGCCGCCCGGCCGCCCGCCCCACGGCGGACGGTTCCGCGATCGGCAGGTGCCCGGCCATCAGACCACCTCCCCGAACCGCTCGTCGGCACCGCCGCAGGAGCGGCCCCCGGCCGCCCCGCCGATGTCGCACCCGTCCGCGTGGGGTGGGCCGTTGTCGGCGTCGCCGTGTGTGCGGGGCCGGGTGCCGCTGGCGGGTGGGCCTTCGTCGGGTGGTTCCACGTCGGCTCGGCCGGTGCCGGCCGCATTCGTCCCGGCCGTGGTTGTGCGGGCGGTCTTCGTACTGCCCGCGTCCTGGTCCGTCGCGTCCGCACCGTCAGCCGCGTCAGTCGCGTCGGTGCTCGCCGTGTCCGTAACACCCGCACCACCCGCCTCCGCGGCCGCCTCACGTGGCGCGGGGATCTGCGGGTCGTCGGCCTCGGTCTCGGCCTCGGCCGAGCTGCGGTCGACCAGTGAGCGGTAGCCGGCTTCGCGGCGGAGCAGGTCGCGGTGGCTGCCGGAGGCGGCGACCTTGCCGTCGACCAGGTAGTGCACGGTGTCGGCCTGGTCGAGGAGGACCGGCGAGGTGCCGGTGACCACGGTGGTCCGGCCGGTGCGTGCCGCGCGGAGCCGGGCCGCGACGGCCGCCTCGGTGTGCGCGTCGAGCGCGGAGGTCGGCTCGACCGCCATCAGCACCTCGGGTTCGGCCAGCAACGCCCGCACCAGGCGGATGCGCTGGCGCTGGCCGCCGGAGAGGTTGCGGGCCTGGGCGTCCATGGCGGTGCCGAGCCCGTCGGGCAGCCCGGCGACGATGTCCTGCGCGGCGGCGGCGTGTACGGCCCGGGCGATCGCCTCGTCGGCGCGGTGGCGGTGGCCGGAGACCATGTCGCGCAGCGGCCCGGCGAACAGGTCCGCCTCGTTGTCGGCGATCAGGATGCGGTCGCGGACCTGCGCCGCCGCGACGTCGTCGAGCCGGACCGACCCCCAGGTCACGGACCCGGCCCGGAACCCGCCGAGCCGGTCCACCACTTCGGCCGACTCGGCGGGCCGGGCGCTGACCAGCGCGGTGAGCGCGCCCGGCGCCACCTCGACACCCGAGTCCTGGTCGCGCAGCGCGGACGGAGCGGCGGGCGGGTCCGCACTGGCCTGCCGCACGGCGGAGTCGGGCACCAGGGACAGGAAGCCGACCACCCGCTTCGCGGCGACCAGCCCGCGCGTGATGTCGTAACCGCACTCGATGAAGAACGCGACCGGCACCACCAGCACCGCCACGTAGCCGTAGACCCCGACGA
>NZ_JACEGK010000075.1:0-19914 GCF_056859195.1 Streptomyces sp. NH27 | reverse complement strand
GCGGGGACCTGCCCTTTGTCGTAGCCACCGTGGCGAGGGAGTCCGGCCACCTGGATGTGAGGGCCGCCTCGACGCCTTACTGCTCAGGCACCAGGCGCCTGGGAGCCACCCGGGCGCCTGCTACAGACCCTCGGGCCAGTCGTACGAAGAGGGCACCCGCACCTTGTCGTCAGGGGAGCCGTAGACGATCGCGATCTCCTCATGTGCGGTCAGTTGCAAGGCGGCGGGGTCACCCGTACGCTCCTTGCCGTTGACGTACACGTGCAGTTCCTTGCCGCCGCCGGTCCTCAGTGGACCGAGTGCGTCCTTGCTGATCGGCACGTTCCACTCGGTCATGAACTCACCGAGCGTGAAGTCCCGCTTCACGGGCGACTCGATGTGCACGACACCCGAAGTGTCGTGCGTGTGCAGTGGACTGATCTGCTGCGCGGCCTCGTCGATGCCGACCTCGGCCGGAACCGTCACCACCCTGCCATCCACGTACACGTCCAGGTGGCTGTGGATGTGCAGCACCTGGCCTTCCTGGCCGAGCATGGGCAGCCCCGCCGCCTTCACATGTGCCGAGGCGTCGGCGGGCGCTGGCCAGGACAGCGTCGAGGTGGAGGGGCGGCTGCCCTTGCTGTCGGCGGCGTCGGTCTTGCTCGATGAACCATCGCCGCCGTTCGACCCGCAAGCCGTCAGCAGGGCTGCCCCGGCCAGCACCGCCATGCCCGTCGCGATACGTCGATTCCGCATGGGTATGAGTGTCTTCCTGTTCAGCCGAACTGGACGGAACGCTTGGCGAGCCCCATCCAGAAGCCGTCGATGATGCTGCGCTGACTGCCGAGTTCGGACTCGCCGGCGCCGAGCGTAACGAACAACGGCGCGAAGTGTTCGGTACGCGGATGCGCCAGCCGCCCTGAGGGAGACGCGTGCTCGAAGTCCAGCAGCCCGTCGACGTCCTGGGCACCCAATGCCCGATGCCCCCAGTCGTCGAACTCGGTCGACCAACTCGGCGGCCCGCTGCCCGCGTGCCGCAGCGCCGCCAGATTGTGCGTGAAGAAACCGCTGCCGACGATCAGCACCCCCTCATCACGCAGCGGCGCGAGCCTGCGCCCGATGTCCATCAGCTTCTGCGGCTCCAGCGTCGGCATCGACACCTGGAGCACCGGGATGTCGGCGGCCGGAAACATCTCCACCAGTGGCACGTATGCGCCGTGGTCCAGGCCGCGGTCGGGCACGTCCTGCACCGGCCGCCCGGCGCCGCGCAGCAGCTTGCGCACATCCTCGGCGAGCGCCGGGGCACCAGGCGCGTTGTACGTCACCTGGTAGTAGTGCTCGGGGAAGCCCCAGAAGTCGTACACCAAGGGCACGCGGCTGGTCGCGCCGATTGCCAGGGGCGCCTCCTCCCAGTGCGCCGAGACGATCAGGATCGCCTTCGGACGGGGCAGGGCGGCCGCCCAGGCGGCGAGTTCCCCCGGCCACACGGGGTCGTCCGCCAGTGGCGGCGCGCCGTGCGAGAGATAGAGCGCGGGCATGCGCTCCGGTGTCGCCGTGGTCATCGCGCCTCCTTGAAGATTCAAGCGTATGTCCAGACGGTATCCGATGCGCTTGAAACTTCAAAGAGTGGCTTCGGGTGGCGTCCGCACCCAGCCGGCCGGGCGGGTGGCGGGCTCAGGTGAGCCGCTTCTCGAACCACGCCACGTCGTGGTAGTCGCCGAACTTGCGACCCACCTCCTCGTAAAGGCCGATCTGCCGGAACCCGAACCGCTCATGGATGCGCACCGATGCGTCATTTGGGAGAGTGATGCCCGCGTACGCCCGGTGGACGTCCTCGCTCGCCAGCTCCTCGAAAAGCCGCTGGTAAAGCAAAGTCCCGATGCCGCGCCCGCCAACGTCCGATGCCAGGTAGATGCTGCTCTCCACCGACGTCGCGTACGCGGCCTTCGGGCGGAACGCGCTACTGGTCGCGTAGCCGAGAACTCGCCCGCCCGAACCGGGTATCCGAGCAACCATCAGCCGATGAGGGCCGTCTTCCGGATGGGAGAGCAGCCACGGACGGCGTTCACCGGGCGTGAGGGGGGCGATGTCGAACGTGACGGCTGTCTCGCGGACGTAGTGGTTGTAGATGTCCGTCAGGGCCGCCAGATCGGCCTCGCCGCCAGGGCCGACCTGCACGTTCATACGATCTGCCACCATGTGGCACCTCTGTGTGGCCGAACAGGATACTGCATGATCATAAAAAACAGGTGACGACATGGGAATTGTGTCCGTATTCCAGTCGTTATCCAGAGCGGATGGGGAAGCCGCAGAACTAAGGAAGCCGACGAAGCGACCGACCTGATCCTACAAAGAGACCGACCGCACCTTCGAAAGGGAGCACGCATGGCAACCCGTGCCGTCGCCCGTCGTCACGCAGGCGGGACCAGCAGCGTTCGCGCCGCAGGCGGGGAAGTCGCCGACCGCGACCTCGTCGGCATGTACCTGGACGAGATCGCGCGCACACCGCTGCTCGACGCCGCCAGGGAGGTTGAGCTCTCCCGCGACATCGAAGCAGGCGTCTACGCGGAGCGCATACTCGCCGCCGCCGCCGAACTGCCCGCATCCGCGGGCGGCGACGCCAAGCGGGAGGAACTCGAAGCGCTCGTCGCCACAGGCGAACGCGCCAAGGACATCTTCATCCGTTCCAACCTACGCCTGGTCGTCGCCGTCGCTCGACGCTACCCGCGCAGTGGTCTGCCGCTGCTCGACCTGATCCAGGAAGGGAACGCCGGCCTGGTTCGCGCCGTCGAGAAGTTCGACTACGCCAAGGGCTTCAAGTTCTCCACCTACGCGACCTGGTGGATTCGCCAGGCCATCACGCGTTCCATCGCCGACCAGTCCCGCACCATCCGGCTGCCCGTCCACCTCGTCGAGGAACTCGGCAGGATCCGCCGCGTCCAGCGAGAATTCAACCGTGAGAACGGCCGCGACGCCGAACCCTCCGAGATCGCCACCGAACTGGGATCCACCCCGGAACGCGTCTCCGATGTCCTGGACTGGGCCCGCGACCCGGTCTCGCTCAACATGTCGGTCGACGCCGAAGGCGAAACCGAATTCGGCGACCTCGTCGAAGACGGCGCCGCGCCTTCCCCGGAGGACTCCGTCCTCGTCATGCTGCGCCGCGAGGAGCTCGACGGCCTCATCGACCGTCTCGACGACCGCACCGCGTCCATCATCCGGGCCCGCTACGGCATCGTGGACGGCCGCGAACGCACTCTGACCGAGGTCGGCAAGGAACACGGCCTTACCCGCGAACGCATTCGCCAGATCGAAAAGCATGCCCTCGCCGATCTCAAGCGGATGGCGCGCGCCACCGGCCTGGACTACGAAGCGGCATAACCGCACCGCCACGCAACCCGTGGCCCCAAGACCCGAACCCCGGTGCATCCCCCCCGCGCCGGGGTTCGGCCTGTCCTGCCGACGCCGACCGGGCACGGAATGAGACGCTGCCTGCCATGAGCGACGACCGCGCCGGCAGCAGCGAAGACCCCGATGCACCGGATCTACCGGACCCCCCCGGTGAACGTCCCGACGAGCCACACCACAGTGGCCTCGGAGCCCGTCTGAACTGGCTGCGCGCCGCCGTCCTCGGCGCCAACGACGGAGTGGTCTCTACCGCCGGCATCGTCGTCGGCGTCGCCGGAGCCACCGACTCCCGCTCCGCACTCCTCACCGCCGGTCTCGCCGGACTGCTCGCCGGCTCCCTGTCGATGGCCGCCGGCGAGTACGTCTCCGTCAGTACCCAGCGCGACTCCGAGCAGGCCGCCCTCGCCGTCGAACGCGAAGAACTCGCCGCCACCCCCCAAGCAGAGCTCGCCGAACTCACCGGCCTGCTCGAAGAACGCGGCATCACCCACGAGCTCGCCCGCGAGGTCGCCGAGCAACTCACCGCCCGCGACGCCCTGGGCGCCCACGCACGCGTCGAGCTCGGCATCGATCCCGACGAACTCGCCAATCCCTGGCATGCGGCCTGGGCAAGCTTCGTCTCCTTCACAGCCGGCGCCTTGCTGCCGCTGCTTGCCATCGTGCTGCCGCCGCACGGCTGGCGCCTGACCGTCACCGTCGTCTCCGTGCTCGTCGCGCTCGTCACGTGCGGTCGGATCAGCGCTCGCCTCGGCAATGCCCCGGTACGCCCCGCCGTCGTCCGCAACGTCGCGGGTGGTGTCATCGCGATGGCCGTCACCTATGCCGTCGGCACACTCCTCGGGGCCACCGGGGTCTGAGGCAGACCCTGGCACGTATCCAGGACCACAACGAGCACCACATCCAGACCCGCCAGTCGGCGAAGCCAGCCGGACAGCGGAAGAAGGCGGCGCGGCTCAATCGGAGCTGTCTGCTTCCGGGCCGTCCAACCGCCCCGTGCGCAGGAACCGCTCCAGGCAATCCAGATATGGCGCGATGTCAATGCCCTGCTTGGCCAGCCACGCGTCCGCATAGTACTTCTCCACATAGCGTTCGCCCGGATCACACAGCAGCCCGACGACGCTGCCGTGCTCACCGCGCTCACGCATCTCGGAGATGATTCGGAAAGCCGCCCAAAGGCCGGTCCCCGTCGAGGCTCCGGCCCTTCGTCCCAGCAGCTTCACCAGGACGCGGACGGCGGCGACCGAGGCCGCGTCCGGCACCCGCATCATCCGGTCGATCGCACCCGGCACGAAACTCGGCTCCACCCGCTGCCGGCCGATCCCCTCGATCCGCGACCCGGTCGCCGTCGTGACACCCGGGTCGCCGTCCCGCCAGCCCGGGAAGAATGCCGAGTTCTCCGGATCGGCCACGCAGATGCCCGTCGTCGCCTGCGCGTACCGTACGTACCGGGCCAGCGTCGCAGAGGTGCCCCCCGTCCCCGCGGTCGCCACGATCCAGGTCGGGACCGGATGGCGTTCGGCGGCCATCTGCCTGAAGATCGACTCCGCGATGTTGTTGTTGCCCCGCCAGTCCGTCGCGCGCTCCGCGTACGTGAACTGGTCCATGTAGTGGCCGCCGGTCTCCCCGGCCAGCCGGGCGGCCGCCTCGTACACTTCGCTCGGGTTGTCGACCAGATGGCACCGGCCGCCCTGGAACTCGATCAGTTCCACCTTCGCCTGTACCGTTCCGCGGGCCATCACGGCCACAAAGGGGACACCGATCAGGCGGGCGAAGTACGCCTCCGAGACCGCCGTCGAGCCGCTCGAAGCCTCGATCACCGGGCGCCCCGGTCGGATCCATCCGTTGCATAGGGCGTAGAGGAACAGGGAGCGGGCCAGTCGGTGCTTGAGCGAGCCCGTCGGATGGGTCGACTCGTCCTTCAGATAGAGGTCGACGCCCCAATCCGCCGGGAGCGGAACTGACAGCAAATGGGTATCGGCGGACCTGTTGGCGTCGGCATGGACCTTCGCCACAGCAGTGCTCAACCAGCGACGGTACGCGTGGTCGCTGCGGTCGATGTCCAGTACCTGCACGAGTCCGCTTGCGGGTGGTGGCGCTGGGGACGGCGTCGGCTTCGGGGTGTCCATGAGGCCAGGTATATCCGGCCTGGCGCCTCCAACGGACACTTTGGGTATCTCTGTACACCTTCTTGGGTGGGGACGGCTCCCGTGAGTCCTGCGCAGCGCCGTACCCTGGTGCCATGAGCACAGGTGACGAGTCCGGACGCGAGCCCTCGGCTTCGGGCACTAGGCCCGCCGTCGGCCCCTCCTCGGGCGGCCCGTCGGCCGACGCCGCGTCGGCCCCCGCGGGTGCCGGATTGGTCTTCGACGACCCGCTCGACCGGCTATCGGCTGACGACACCGACCGGGGCTGGGGCGACTCTCCCTCGGGCGGGGTGGACGACGACTTCACGCGGTTCCTCAACGAGAAGCCGCCGCACCACATCTGAAGCGGTTCCAGCCCGCCGACGCCGTCACCGGTCCCACGGACCGTGTTCGCCACGCCGATCAGCTGCTGGCGCCACCGCAGGACGCGACCAGGACGTCCGGCAGCAGCACGATCTCGTCGGCTTCGGGTGTCTTGCCTCGCATAGCCGTCTCCAGCGGCTTGCACCTTGCGGCCTTGTGCGCCAGGTAGCGGATCGTCGGCATGGTCTTGGGAGAGTACGCGACTGCCGCCGCGGTGATCGGGAACGTCAGGCTGACGCTCAGCACCGACCCCCACATGATCGGAGCGCCGCCGACCACGTTGCCCTTGCCATTCGCCTTGCACGGTCCTTTGCGACAGGACGAGTACCCAGCGAGTCCCTTCATACCGAATGCACCGACGAGCAGGTTGATGAACCCGCTCACCACCGAGTTCACGACATTGCTGCACGCGGCACCTATGAACGCCGCGGCCGCGAGATCGATCGTTTTCCCGCGTGTGATGAATTCCTTGAGCTCTGCCGCCAGGCTTGGGCTGCCCTTGCCGCCCACCGTTGTACCTCCCGTCGGACCTCGCTGTGGCGAATTGATGTGCGTCGTCAGGGAGGGCGTTGGGAGACGAGGCTGTCCGATTTCCTCTCGCGAACGGATGATTCAGCACATCGCCACCCCCAGGGGCGACGTCGCGGCCGCTCCGGACAGCGCCGCGGCCGTACGACGAGGCACGGCCAGCACGATCAGCGCCCCGCCACCAGCGCCGACGTTCTCGGGCGCTACGGGTGCCGCCTGCTGAGGCTGGGCGGAGTTCGGCGGCACTGAGACGACGGCGACGTTCGAAGCCACCACACGGGCGCCGGCGAGCACATCCACGTGCTCGCCCGGGTGCAGAAGAGCTACCGCCTCGGGATCGGCGATCCGCACGGGCGCCTTCACCAGCCGCGTCGCGGGACTCACATGCGATGCGGCGGCGGTCGGTGAGGTTGGCGCGGTCGCGCGGAGTGCCGCCAGATTGCGTGGTGGCGAGGCACCGTGCGCCGAGGACACGGCGACTACTGCAGCCGCCACGGCCAACCCGGTGGCAAGGTGCCGCCGTTTGCGTCGAAGTACCGCACCGAGTCTTCCCCCGCCTCGTCCGCTGGCGCGGATGGGTGGGAAGACCGGCACCGCGATGCGCGGCGGCGTGTACGGCTCAGGCGAGCCTGATGTCGATTTGAGGTGCGACCCAGTGGGAACGCAAGCAGAAGACAAGGGGGGATTGGGGAAATGCATGCTCGAACACCGCCCGACGTGGAGGGAGATAGCCGACCGCAATCAGTCGGCGTATCCACGATGGCGCATTTTCTGCAGCACCGTTCGAGCCCCTGTGGATAACAGGCGTCCTGTGGAAAACCGGCTGCCCATCGGGGTGAAAAGTATTCTGCTCGTTGACTTACGGGGCCGGTGTCGCTAGGGAAGCGTGATGCCGGCTTCCTGGCCGCCCAGCGGGTTCACGCACAGGCAGTTCCGCTCGCTGTCGGCGGGCAACGCCCCGACCACATCGAAGAGGACGTCGCGCATCCGCCCGACGTTGGCCGAGAACACCTCAAGGACCTCCTCGTGCGAGACTCCGTCGCCGGTGTCCGCGCCTGCGTCCAGGTCTGTAACCAGCGTCAACGACGTGTAGCAGAGGCCGAGTTCCCGGGAGAGTACTGCCTCGGGATGTCCGGTCATCCCCACAACCGACCATCCCTGTGCGGCATGCCATAGGGATTCCGCGCGCGTGGAGAACCGCGGCCCTTCCACGACGACCAGCGTCCCCCCATCCACGGCTTCCCAGCCGCCCGCCCTCGCGGTGCTGATCGCGGCGCTCCGGCCGACGGGGCAGTAGGGATCGGCGAAGGTCACATGCACCACGTTGGGAGTCTTGCCGTCGGCCCGGGTCTCGCCGTCGAAGTACGTCTGGACGCGGCCTTTCGTCCGATCGACCAGCTGGTCGGGAACGAGGAGAGTGCCGGGGCCGTATTGCGCGCGCAAGCCTCCAACCGCGCATGGCCCGAGGATCTGGCGTGCTCCGACCGACGCGAGTGCCCACACATTGGCGCGGTAGTTGATCCTGTGCGGCGGCAGGTGGTGCTTGCGACCATGCCGCGGCAGGAATGCCACCCGGCGTCCAGCGACCTCGCCGATGAACAGAGAGTCGCTGGGAGCACCGTAAGGAGTATCGACGGTGACTTCTGTCACATCGTCGAGAAATGAGTAGAACCCCGATCCACCGATGACGCCGATCTCGGCCTGCGCCCGCGCGGCGCTGCTCTCCACCATGCGGATCAGCCTAATCGGCGGCTGGCGACGCAACGAACCCCTGCTGTAAGGACAGCAGGGGTTCGTAAGGTCTTCGAGTGCCGAGCAGGCGGTGAATGTGCGGGTCAGGCGGCCGAAGTGCTGCTCGACGACGAGGAGGTGCCAGACGTCGTCGTGCTGCTCGAGCTCGACGATTTGCTGCTTTCGGTGGACTTGGCGTCCGAACCGCCACTCTTGGGTGCCGGAGTGCTACTCGACGACGAGCCGCGGCTGTCGGTCCGATAGAAACCGGAGCCCTTGAAGACCACGCCCACTGCCGAGAAGACCTTGCGCAGCCGTCCGCCGCAGTTGGGGCACTCGGTCAGCGCGTCGTCGCTGAACTTCTGCACCGCCTCTAGGGCCTCGCCGCACTCGGTGCACTGGTACTGGTACGTCGGCACTTGCTCCTCCTGGCACTCTCACTTGTTGAGTGCTAACGACGCTCAATAGTGCAGTATTTCCCGCCGTCAGTCCACTGAGACCGGCGGACGGTGACCGATCCCACCCGTCACGCCCGCTCCGGAGGGAGCGGGCACCAGCCGCCCGCGGAGTCCAAGGAGCACCGCGAGTGCCAGCGATGTGCCCGCCAGCGGCACCGTGAAACCGGCCGACGAACCTTGAGCGTCGGTCAGCAGACCGGCCAAAGTCACCGCTATCGCCTGCCCGAACGCGACTGCTCCGGTCAACCATGTGAACGCCTCGGTCCGAGCCGTTCTCGGCACCAGAGCGTCGACAAGTGAGTACCCGGTCACGATCGTGGGCGCGATGAACAGACCTGCGATCAAGGGAAGCACGCTCAACAAGGCGAGGGAGTGGGCGGCCAACAGAGGCGCGCAGGCCACCGCGAGGCCCACATAGGCGGCGAGTAGCCGAGTGCGGGGCGCGTGGCGCCAGGAGACGGCACCGTAGACCGTGCCAGCCAGCATGTTACCGGCCGCGAACGTGCCGTAGAGCACGCCGTTCAGCCCTGGTCGGCCGATCTCCTGTGTGAACGCGGCGAGCGACACCTGCATACCGCCGAACACTGCGCCGACGCCTAGGAACGCAACCACCAAGGCGCGCACCCCCGGCAGCGACAAAGCGGAGGCGTTCGTGCCTCCGCCGTCCGCCGACGATTGGTGCGGCCTCGGTTCCGACCGTCGTTGGGCCGCGAAGAGTATGCCGCCGATGAGCGTCAGTGCGGCTTCGGCTACCAGCCCGGCCGCCGGGTGGACGCCTGTGCACAGCGCTGTCGCGATGACAGGACCCACGACAAAGGTGAGTTCGTCGGTCACCGACTCGAAGGCGGCCGCGGTCTGCATGAGAGGCGACGAGGGGTCGTCCAGCGCGACAGCCCAGCGCGATCGCACCATGGGTCCGACCTGGGGGACGGTGGCGCCCGCAGGTACGGCTGTGGCGAGGAGCGCCCACGCGGGCGCTCCGGACACGGCCAGCACCACCACTGCGGTGACGGATAGCGCGTGCAGGGCGACTCCTGGCAGCAGCACCGCGCGCTGCCCGTAGCGGTCGGCGAGTCGGCCGCCTTGCGGAGCACACAATGCGCTCGCCGCCCCCGTAATGGCCGCCGCGGCACCCGCCATCCCGTAGGAACCGGTCACATGCCGCACCAACAGCACCATGCTGATGGTGAGCATCGCGAACGGTTGCCGCGCGGCGAGGCCGGGCAGGACGAATGCCCATGCTCCGGTGGTGCGCATAAGGCCGCGGTACCCCGGGCTTCGAGTTCCTCCGTCCGGCTTTGCGCCGGGCGTGGTCGGGCCGGACGCACCTGGCGGAGGTTGGGGAGACGAAGAAGGCAAGGGGGACGGTGAAGAGGTGGGCACCTTGGATGCCACGTTCCGGACTTTCTGCCGCCTGGTGACGCGTGCACGCACCTATGGTCGCGCTTGCGCCGAGGACCGTCCGCTCAGCGCGATAACCGCGCCGGTCCTGCGTCAGGCAGGGGTCGCACTCGACAAATACCGGCTCATCATACGTAAACCTCACCTCATCCGTGCCACCGGAAGTCATCGGCCGCTGCTCAGCCAGCCCGCCAGCTTGCCGCCGCGTCCGACGGCGCGAAGCCTGTCCTCGGTCGCGTCGCGTACGGGATCGGTGGTCACGACGAGCAGTTCGTCCCCTCTGCGCAACATCGTCGCCGGCAGAGGCACGAAGCTCTTGCCGTCGCGCACCACGAGCGTCACAGCAGCGCCTTGTGGCAGTCTGAGCTCGCCGACCTCGACGCCGTGCATCTTGGAGCCGCTCGGGATCGCGACGGACAACAGGTGCCCCTGCAGCCGTTCCAGAGGCGCGGACTCGATGCCCAGGTCGGCGGTCCCGGCCCCGTCGACATCGCCCAGGTGCAAGTGCCGAGCCATCCAGGGCAGTGTTGGCCCTTGCACCAGGGTGTAGATGATCACAAGGACGAAGACGATGTTGAAGATCCGTTTGCTGTCCGTGACATCGGCGACCATGGGGATGGTCGCCAGGACGATAGGCACCGCGCCTCTCAGCCCAGCCCACGACATCAGCGCCTGGTCGCGCCATGGGACACCGAACGGCACCAGGCTGACGACGACCGACACGGGCCGGGCGACCAGCGTGAGGAAGAGTCCGATGATGATGGCAGGCACGATGTCATCGCCCAGCTCGTGCGGCGTCACCAGGAGCCCGAGCAGGACGAACAAGCCGATCTGCGCGATCCAGCCGAGTCCTTCGGCGAAGCCGCGCGTCGCGGGGCGGTGCGGCAGCTTGGCGTTGCCAAGGATGAGTGAGGCGATGTAGACCGCGAGGAAGCCTGAGCCGTGTGCCATGGCGCCGGCAGCGTAGGCGGTCACCGCGATGGCCATGACGGCGATCGGGTACAAACCCGACGCGGGCAGGGCGACGTGCTTGAGTCCGTACGCGCCGATCCAGCCCACCGCGAATCCGATAGCGGCGCCGATCACCAGTTCCAGCGCGATCTCGCCGAGCAGCTGATACCAGTGGTCGATGGGGCCGGCCGCGGAGAACGCCACCACGAGGATCACCACCGGGGCGTCGTTGAACCCTGACTCCGCCTCCAGGACGCCAGTCACCCGTTTGGGAAGCGAGATGTTCCGCAGTACCGAGAACACCGCGGCAGCGTCCGTCGACGACACCACCGCGCCGATGATCAGCGCTTGGCGCCAGCCGAGGCCGACCAGGTAGTGCGCGGCACCGGCGGTGACGAACACGCTCGCCAGCAGGCCGACGGTGGCCAGGACGGCGGCCGCAGGAACCACAGGCTTGATCTCGTGCCACTTTGTGCCGAGGCCGCCCTCGGCGAGGATCACCACCAGCGCCGCGTAGCCCAGCACTTGGGTGAGCTGAACATCGTCAAAGGTGAAGCCGAACAGGCCGTCCTGCCCGATAATCACGCCGATGCCGAGGTAGATGAGGAGCGTCGGAAGCCCGCTGCGTGAGGCGAGCCGCACGGCGATCACAGCGACCAGGAGGACCGAGGCGCCGATCAGCAGGATCTCGTTCAGGTGGTGGACAGTCAGGGGCTCGATCCTTTCAACTTCATTGCCTTACCTAATAATTTACCCTCGCTTGACGTTCCTTGGTTCACGGCATGGTCACCTGGACGCCGCGTCTCCCGGGCGCAGGCCGTACGCCTATGGTTGCCCTTGCACAACCAGCACTTGATCATCCGGTCCACCCTGCCCCTCGAAGGACAGCGATGCCCGCACGGAAGAAGTCCCGCCGCCTACGACTCATCGTGATTGCGGTCGTGCTCCTGCTCGTGGCGGGCCTCGGCTACGGGTCGTACTGGAGCGTCAGCACGGTGCGCGCCTCCTTCCCGCAGACGTCGGGCTCCTTGAAGCTCAAGGGCCTGTCCGCGCCGGTCGATGTCGACCGGGACGCCAACGGCATCCCGCAGATCTACGCAGACACCCCCGACGACCTCTTCCGCGCCCAGGGCTACGTTCAGGCGCAGGACCGCTTCTACGAGATGGACGTGCGCCGCCACCTCACCTCAGGGCGGCTGTCGGAGATGTTCGGCAAGAGCGAGGTCGAGACTGATGCCTTCCTGCGCACCCTGAACTGGCACGGCATCGCGCAGAAGGAGTACGACACCGAGCTCGACGCCTCCACGAAGGAGTACCTGCGCGCGTACACCGATGGTGTCAACGCGTATCTGAAGGACCACAGTGGCGCCTCGCTGTCGGTGGAGTACGCCGCGTTGTCCTTGAGCAACAACTACAAACCGGAGCCCTGGACACCCGTCGACTCGGTTGCGTGGTTGAAGGCCATGGCGTGGGATCTGCGCGACAACATGCAGGACGAGATCGACCGCACCCTGATGACGAGCCGACTCAGTCAGGCGCAGATCAAGCAGCTCTATCCCGACTATCCCTACAGTCGCAATCAGCCGATCGTCGAGGCGGGGACGGTCGACCCGACCACCAAGATGTACACGCCTGCAGGTTCGGCCGACTCGCAGAACTCCACCAGTTCAAGTGACCCGCAGGGTCTCAGCAGCACGGTCGACACCCAGCTTGCCGGGATTTCTCAGATCATCGACCAGATGCCCACGCTGCTCGGTCCGACCGGCAGCGGCATCGGCTCGAACTCCTGGGTGGTGTCCGGTCAGTACACGACGACGGGCAAGCCGCTGCTCGCCAACGATCCGCACCTTGCGCCGCAGCTGCCGTCCGTCTGGTATCAGATGGGCCTGCACTGCCGCACGGTGAGCAAGGCGTGCCCCTACGACGTCACGGGCTTCACCTTCTCAGGCATGCCCGGTGTGATCATCGGCCACAACCAGGACATCGCCTGGGGCATGACCAACCTGGGCGCCGATGTGACCGACCTGTACCTGGAGAAGGTCACCGCCAAGACGTATCTGCGCGACGGCAAGCAGGTGCCGTTCAAGACGCGTCTCGAGACAATCAAGGTCGCCGGCGCTAAGCCTCGTACGATCACCGTCCGCGAGACGAACAACGGTCCCGTGATCTCCGACCGCAGCGACGAACTTCGCACCGTCGGCGAGACCGCGCCCGTCACCGATCCGCCGGGGGGCGTCAATGGCGGCTACGCGGTTGCTCTGAACTGGACCGCGCTGCAGCCGTCGAAGACCATGGACGCCGTCTTCGAGCTCGACAGGGCGACGGATTTCACCCAGTTCCGCGGGGCGGCCGCGGACTTCGCCGTGCCGTCGCAGAACCTCATCTACGCCGACACCAAGGGCCACATCGGCTACCAGGCGCCCGGTAAGGTCCCGATCCGCGCCGCAGGCGACGACGGCACCTATCCCGTGCCCGGCTGGGACTCGCAGTACGACTGGAAGAAGTACATCCCCTTCAAGTCGATGCCGTACGAGTACAACCCGCCGAGCGGCTACATCGTCACCGCGAACCAGGCCATCATCGACCAGAGCAAGTATCCGTACCTGCTGACGAACGACTGGGACTACGGCACCCGCAGCCAGCGCATCAACGACCTGATCGCGTCGAAGATCAAGGACGGCGGCAAGATCTCCATGGACGACATGCAGTCCATGCAGAACGACGACAGCAGCGAGATCGCCAAGCTGCTCGTGCCGTACCTGTTGAAGATCAACATCACGAATGACAAGGGCAACTATGTGCGTGACGCACAAAAGCTGCTCGAAGGATGGGACTACAACCAGGGTTCGGACTCGGCGGCTGCCGCGTACTTCAACGCGGTGTGGCGCAACGTCCTGAAGCTGGCGTTCGGCAACAAGCTGCCCAAGGAGCTACGTCCCAAGGGCCAATGTCTGAGGGTGCCGCCCGTCGGGGAGACGGGTCCGGTCGACAACCTCGACGGCAAGCCCAAGACAATCGAGGAGTGCGGAGAGCGGGACGCCGACGAGGCGCAGCCCGACGGCGGTGACCGCTGGTTCGAGGTGGTCCGCAACATCCTCCAGCACCCCGACGGCCAGTGGTGGACGATGTCCACGACCGCGTTCTTCGGTGTCGATCAGGACGTGTCCCACCACAGTGACCGCGACCAGCTGCTCGAGCAGGCCATGAAGGATGCCCGCTATGAACTGACCGCCAAGCTCGGCAAAGACATAAACACCTGGAGCTGGGGCCGTCTCCACAAGCTGGACCTGAAGAACCAGACGCTGGGCACCGATGGTCCCGGAGCCCTGAAGTGGATGCTCAACCGCGGCCCCTGGCAGCTCAGCGGCGGCGAGGCGGCCGTCGACGCCACCGGCTGGAACGCGGCCGGCGGGTACGACGTCGAATGGGTGCCCTCCATGCGGATGATCGTCAACCTCCAGGACTTCGACAAGTCCCGCTGGATCAATCTCACAGGCGCATCAGGTCACGCCTACAACGCCCACTACACCGACCAGACGAGCCTGTGGGCCGCGGGGAAGCTGCTGCCCTGGTACTTCTCCGACAAGCATGTCGACCAGGCCGCTAAGGCGAAGATGGCGCTCACCCCGTAGCGGCGCCCCCGGGGTGACGGAAGCGGTGCACGCCCTCGGGAGTGATGGCGGCGTCGACGAGGTGGTCGTGCGGTTCACACGGAACCGCGTCGACCACCTCGTGCGAGTACAACAGCACCGCGAGTGCGGGATGTGTCCCGGCCGCGGCCAGGAGCTCCAGTACCCGGTCGTACGAGCCGCCACCGCGGCCCAGGCGCACCCCGTGGTGGTCCACGGCGAGCCCGGGCAGCAGCACCGCGTTCGCCTCGGTGACGGCCTGTGGTCCCAGGAGCTCGCCCACGGGCTCCAGGAGACCGCGGGAGGTGCGTTCAAGGGTGCCGGTGCCGTCGTAGCCGGCCCAGTCGAGGTCGTTGTTGTCCTGGAGTACAGGAAGAAGCACACGTGTGCCGTGGGCCTGCAGGGCGTTGATCAGATCATGCGTCCCGGGCTCTGTTCCCATGGACGCGTAGGCGGCCACGGTCTCGGCGCTTGCCAGTGGAGCCCAGTCACGTACCCTCTGGACCAGTGCCGCGCTCGCCGCTTGGCGTTCACCCACGGTCAACGCGCGCCTGGTCTCAAGGAGTCGTGCCCGCAACTCGGCCTTGCGCATTCGGATCTCGCTCATACCATGCCCAAGCGTTGTGTATAAGCCATAATCCACCCGTTCTTCATCTTCTCCACATTCTTCGCCGCTATGGTGCACGGCATGACGAGTACACGTACACGGATCTCCAAGGCTGTCATCCCGGCGGCGGGGCTCGGCACCAGGTTCCTGCCAGCCACCAAGGCCACTCCCAAGGAGATGCTGCCGGTGGTGGACAAGCCGGCGATCCAGTACGTGGTCGAGGAGGCAGTTGCGGCGCAGCTGTCTGATGTGCTGATGGTCACCGGACGTAACAAGCGGCCGTTGGAGGACCATTTCGACCGCAACTACGAGCTCGAGGAAGCCCTCCGCCGCAAGGGCGACGAGTCCCGGTTGGCGAGGGTCCGCGAGCCGAGTGACCTCGCCACCATGCACTACGTGCGCCAGGGCGACCCCAAGGGGCTGGGCCACGCCGTGCTGTGCGCCGAACCGCACGTCGGAGAACAGCCGTTCGCGGTATTGCTCGGCGACGACCTCATCGACCCGCGCGACCCGCTACTGTCACGGATGATCGCAGTCCAGGAGGAGTACGGGGGGAGCGTCGTGGCGCTCATGGAGGTCGAGCCGACCAGCATCCACCTGTATGGGTCGGCCGCCATAGTGCCCACCACTTACTCCGATGTCGTGCGTGTCACCGACCTGGTCGAGAAGCCAGAGACCTCGCAGGCGCCGTCCTTCTACGCCGTCATCGGACGGTACGTGCTCGACCCCGGGGTTTTCGAGGTGCTCAAGAAGACCCAGCCGGGTCAAGGCGGCGAGATCCAGCTCACCGACGCCCTGCGCGAGTTGGCCCACCAGGAGGCTGACGGCGGCCCGGTTCATGGCGTCGTCTTCACCGGTCGCCGCTACGACACCGGCGACCGTGGTGACTATCTGCGTGCGATTGTCCGACTGGCATGCGAACGTGAAGACCTGGGGCCCGATTTCAGGACCTGGCTGCGTTCGTACGTCAATGAGGAGATGCAAGAGTGAGTCACGACGTCGATCGTTTGTGGTCCGTCACAGAACACCTGGACAACATCCTCGGACAGCTCTCCCCACTGGACCCGATCGACCTGCAACTCCTCGACGCCCAAGGATGCGTACTGGTCGAGGACGTGACGGTGCCGACCTCGCTGCCGCCGTTCCCGAACAGCTCCATGGACGGTTATGCCGTCAGGGTTGCCGACACCAAGGCGGCGACACCTGAGCACCCCGCCGTGCTCGACGTGATTGGCGACATCGCTGCCGGTAGCGGAGAGCCGCCCAGTGTGGGACCCGGTCAGGCCGCCCGCATCATGACCGGCGCCCCGCTCCCCCCCGGTGCCGAGGCCGTCGTCCCCGTCGAGTGGACCGACGGCGGTACAGGCGGCGGACCGGCCGACTCCATGGCGTCCTTCGGTGACGACCCCGGGGGCGCCAGTGGCGAGGTGCGTGTGCACAAGGCGCCGGAGACGGGGCAGTTCGTGCGGGCCCGCGGCAGCGACGTCATGGCGGGGGAACTGGCGCTCGCTGCGGGCACTGTGCTCGGCGCGCCGCAGATCGGGCTGCTGGCGGCGATCGGCCGCGGCACGGTCACCGTCCGACCGCGTCCGCGGGTCGTGGTCGTCTCCACAGGCAGCGAGTTGGCCCAACCAGGTGAGGAGTTGGGCCCGGGCCGTATCCACGACTCCAATAGCTTCGCCCTCACCGCCGCGGCCAGGGCTGCCGGCGCCATCGCCTACCGGGTCGGCGCCGTTGCAGACGAGGTTGAGACGCTGCGTGCCACTATCGAGGACCAACTCATCCGCGCCGACGTCATCGTCACCAGCGGGGGAGTCAGCGTCGGCGCCTATGACGTCGTCAAGGAGGCGCTGTCGTCACTGGGCGGCTCGTTCGGCGCGGGTGCGGAGGAGGCCGCCGGATTTGTCGACTTCCGCAAACTCGCCATGCAGCCAGGTAAACCGCAAGGTTTCGGGCGGATCGGCCCCGAGCACACACCGCTGCTGGCGCTGCCCGGCAACCCGGTGAGCGCGTATGTGTCGTTCGAGGTGTTCGTACGACCGGTCATTCGCACGCTGATGGGCGCGAGTGACGTTCATCGGAAGGTCGTACAAGCAGCATGCACCACTGCGATCGAGGACTCGCCGGATGGCAGGCGGCAGTTCCTGCGCGCGCAGTACGACAAGCGGTCTGGTGCCGTCACTCCCGTGGGTGGCGCCGCGTCCCACCTGGTCAGGTCCCTTGCACATGCCGATTCACTGATCGTCGTACCGGAGGCCGTCACCTCGCTTGCCGCGGGCAGCGAAGTCGACGTGGTCGTGCTGGACTAGGTCCCAGACATCCCGGCTCGCGGGCCAGCGCGCCGCGCCCGGGCGCAGGCCGGTACGGTGTCTGCCCAGGCGACCGCACCGGGAGAACGATGAGCAGCGCGCAGCAGCACCTCACCCACGTAGACGAGGCTGGCGCAGCCCGTATGGTCGACGTCTCCGCGAAGGACGTCACTGCACGCACCGCGCGTGCCACGGGTCGCGTCCTGGTGGCTCCCCGAGTTGTCGAACTCCTGCGCGCCGACGGCCTGCCGAAGGGTGACGCGCTTGCTGTCGCGCGGATCGCCGGCATCATGGGTGCCAAGCGCACCCCTGACCTCATCCCGCTGTGTCACCCGCTGTCGTTGTCCGGTGTGAATATCGACCTGACGGTCGCCGATGAGGCGGTCGAGATCACCGCGACGGTCAGGACCACTGACCGCACGGGTGTCGAGATGGAGGCGCTGACCGCTGTTGCGGTCGCCGCGCTCACCGTCGTCGACATGGTCAAGGCCGTCGACAAGGGTGCCGTCGTCACCGATGTGCGGGTCGAGGAGAAGACCGGCGGCAAGTCCGGTGACTGGCGGCGGTCATGACCGCGCACAGCGGCGACCGACCGCCGGGCCCGCCGCGCGCCCTGGCGATCACTGCGTCGAACCGGGCCTCCGCAGGGGTGTATGAGGACTGTGGTGGCCCGCTGATCGTTGCTGCTCTGACCGAGTGGGGCTTCGCGGTGGACGGCCCCCGGGTCGTGCCCGATGGAGAGCCCGTGCGGGAGGAGCTCACCGCTGCGGTCGGCGCGGGTTACGACGTCGTGGTCACCACCGGCGGCACCGGGGTCTCGCCGACCGACCGCACCCCCGAGGTGACCCGGGCGGTGCTCGACTACGAGGTACCGGGCATCGCCGAGGCGATCCGTGCGGCAGGTGGGCGGAAGGTGCCGACCGCGGCACTGTCCCGTGGTGTTGCGGGAGTCGCCGGCCGCACCCTGGTGGTGAACCTTCCCGGTTCGACTGGCGGGGTGAAGGACGGCCTCGCGGTGCTCGCGCCGATTGTCGTACATGCCGTCGATCAGATCCGTGGCGGCGATCACCCGAAAGAGCAGCCGGATCATCACTCAGGCGATGATCCGCAATCCGTCACTGGGAGACCGAGCTGAACGGGTCCTGGCCGGCCGAGTTGGTGGACGGTGACATCACCCTCCGCCCGATCCGGATGCGCGACCAGCGCGCATGGCGCGAGGTCAATCGGCGCAACCGCGACTGGCTGCGCCCCTGGGAGGCCACGGTGCCGCCCGCGCCGCCGGGGCAGGTCGTGCAACGTCCCACGTACCGTCAGATGGTCAGACATCTGCGCAGGGAGGCGAACGCCGGGCGCATGCTGCCGTTCGTCATCGACTACCAGGGGCGGCTGGCGGGTCAACTCACCGTCGCGGGAATCACCTGGGGCTCCATGTGCTCCGCGCACATCGGCTACTGGGTGGACGAGGCGGTTGCCGGCCGGGGGGTGATGCCAACGTCCGTCGCGCTCGCCGTGGACCACTGCTTCCGGCGGGTCGGACTGCATCGGGTGGAGGTCTGTATTCGCCCCGAGAACGGGCCCAGTCGCCGGGTCGCCGAAAAGCTCGGCTTCCGTGAGGAGGGTCTGCGTCCGCGCTATCTGCATATCGACGGCGGATGGCGCGACCACCTCGTCTACGCGCTCACGGCGGAAGAAGTGCCGGACGGGCTCCTCGGCCGATGGCGGCAGGCGAGACCGGGCGCTCCCCAGAAATGAAACTATTGTTCGACGGCAAAGCTCATCGCACACTCATCGCACAAAAATCTCGACGTATCAGCCAGATCGTGCGACACACCGGGCCGAATTGCCAATGGCGTGTCTCGATCGCCCCTACCGTGTAGCACGTGAGCAGTAGCGGCCTCATCTATGCAGTCATCGTCGGGGCCTGGGCTGCCTACCTGGTGCCGATGTGGCTCCGTAGGCAGGATGAGCTCAACGAGGCGCGTCCGACGGAACGCTTCAGCACCGCCATCCGGCTGTTGTCCGGGCGCGCGGCGATGGAGCGGCGCGTCGCGAAGGCGCGCGGTGAGACCGTCGACCCCACCGCCGACGCTCCGGACGACGCCGACCCGGATGAGCTGGACGAGCCGGACGGGTCGGTCGACGTCCGGGGCTTGGCCGTGCCCGCGACCGAGGTACGGCGCCCCGCCCCGCGTCCGGCGCCCTCGGCCTCCCAGGCCCCCGGCGCCCAGGCGACCGGCCCTCGGAGTGCGGTCAACCAGCGCGCCCAGCTGCTCGCCCGCCGCCGCCGCACCACCACCATGCTGTTCCTCGCCTTCACGATCGGCGCCATCGCCGCGGCCGTCGGCGGGGTCGCGCTGCTCTGGGTCCCCGCCATCCCAGCGGTCCTGCTCACCTTCTACATCGGTC
>NZ_JACEGK010000074.1:0-19947 GCF_056859195.1 Streptomyces sp. NH27 | reverse complement strand
GCGCCACTGCCACAGCAACGAGCACCATCTGCACTGGTCACGCTTCCGACGACGCAGCCAGGCCCGAGCCCGCCGATCCCACTACAAACGCCGAGGCCACATTCTCCAGATGCGGTTGCAGTACTAGGGGGAAGGTAGAACGCCGAAGCGTCCCTCCTCGCTTCGCTTGAGGAGGGACGCTTCTGGAAACTGTCATGCGCGGGGCATCGGATGCCCCAGGTCACGCTTTACTCGACCCCGAACTCACCAGCCGACGCTGCGGCTACGAAACTGCTCCATGCTGCTGCGGGGAAGGCGAGCCGTGGCCCCGCGTTGTCCTTCGAGTCGCGGACGAGTACTTCATCCTGTTGGGGCCCCGCCCCACTGGCCGGTGGACGCACTGCACACTCGATGCAGTCGCCTCCGTTCTGACCGCTGTAGCTGCTTTTCCGCCATGTGAGCTCCTGCGTCAACGGAGACTCTCCTCACTTCTTCAGTACCGACGGCCTTCCGCCTGAAGGCCTCCCAGGCCGGTGCCTGGGCATCCTCTCAGAGTCTCCCCTTCGCCCCCGGATGGCCAGCGTCTGGGTGGGGCGCGAGAGGTCGGCGCCCGCGTCACAGACTGGCCACAGCGTCCTCGATCATCGCGGCCGAGGGCTTGGGAGCGGCGGACAGTGCATCGAGCCGCTCAAAGGCGTCGATGAACGGAGCGACCTTCTCGGCGTCCGAGTGGACGCCGCCATCTACCAGGGTCTCAAGGTAAGCGAGTTCACCGACCGTCTCATCTTCGAAGTCCCAGAGGGTAAAGGGGCCGTGCATAGCAGGGTGGGCGCCGGCGGAGAACGGAAGCACCCTGATCGTGATATGCGGCTTCTCAGCGAGCTTGCTGAGCCGTAACAACTGCTGGCGCATGACGTGGGCTCCGCCGACGGGTCGGCGGATGATCCCCTCGTTGAGGATCACCGTCACCGCCGGAGGACCATCGGCGCGCTCCAAAATGCTCTGCCGCTTCGCTCGAACTGCCGCATGGACGTGCTGGGTTTCCTCATCTGCTTCGGAGAGGGCAAGGATGGCCCTGGCATATTCAACATCCTGGGTGAGACCGGGCACGAACTCGGACTGGTAGATGCGGATGGTGCGGGCTGCAGCTTCGAGACCGAGGCATGCCTGGAACCACGGCGGGATCTTGCCCTTGTACGGCTTCTCCTCCCACCAGTCTTTCCTGGTCTTGGTGATGAGTGCGTAGTTCTCCAGCTCGTCACGCAGTTCGAGCGGCGCTTCGTAGTAGTCGCACAGCAGCCGGACATCGCCGACTTCGACCGCGGTGTCCTTCGTCTCCAGGCGCGTCATGCGGGCCGTGGACCACCCAAACACCTTCGCCACGGCAGAGGCGTTGAGTCCCCGGTCCTGACGAAGCCGGCGGAGCTGCAGCCTGAGCAGGATGCGGCACAGCGCGACGGACCTGTCGTCAACGGCGGCCATCTCGACTCCTTCGGTGAGGACTTGACCTGGGGGGCGACACACGCAGTGGGCGCTCGTGCATCAAGTGTCGACATGACGATAGCCCTCGAGCGCACGTCCTGGGAACGCGAAAAGCTCCATTGAGAAATTTTCGCAGCGGAGCTTTACGTAAAGAAGAAGTCGCTGTCATACTCGACACGTCACAACAGCTGGCAGCAATCTGCGCACGCTCCGTGATCGCGCCCGGCTGCCTCCGCCAACCAACGAGGACCGGCTATGCCCCCCACCTCGCTTGACGCGCATCTGCACCCCGAGCTGCGAACAGGCTGTAGCCCGGCCATCATCACCAACGTGGCGCGGGATGTCTCCACGGTGCAGGACCATCCGCCGGCGCCCGCAAGAAGCTCCGAGCTCCTGCACGTGGGCAGCACCGCCTACGACACGGTGCGGGGCCGTCAGGTCCAGCTCGTCGTGGAGCCCGGGGTGTACGACGCCGACAAGTGGTGGGTGCGCCCTCTCTCGGGCGACCGAGACGGTTGGCTGGCGGCACCGGACGAGCTGGAACTGCGAAAGGCGGACGGCCATGCCGACTAACTGTGCAGCTTCGCTGCGAGACCGCTGCCACCGAGCGCAGCAGAAGTCGATCGGTCACCCTCGCCCGGCCGCGCGCCCGGCGCGCATCACAGGGACTTCTGGGTTGGCATGTCCTCGGCAGTTACTTGGATCCCCGGTCCGGAGGAGTAGCCCAGTACTGGGTCAGCATCTCGCCGACCCATGCAGGGACATGCACCTGACCCCGCGGCCCCATGACGGGGAAGTAGGGCGCGACGTCGAAGATGGGCGTGCCGATGACCGCGTCGAAGTCCGTGACGTGGAGGTCTCGTCCGTTGACCCGGAGCAGTTTTGGATGGCTGATGGCGAGCTGGTTCGGCCGTCGGTGGTTGCGGTGGACAAAGGTGCCCGTGGCTGGCCAGGCACGGTTGTCGCGCGGGCTGCGCGCGTGCAGCGCCACATCCGCAGGACTGGCCTTGTGGAAGTGCCAAATGATCTCCAAGTGCGAGAAGTCTTGAAGGCCCTGAAGGGTCTCCAGGGGGAGGTCCTCGTTCATACGGATGATCGTCTCCACGCCACCCTGGTAGTCGTCGACCGGGTCCCTGTGGCCCCCGACGACCTGTGCGACTGCCGTGATCTCGATCTGCGTTGGGCTGGTCATCAGCGTCCCCTTCATCACCTGCACGTTGGGTCGTCTCGGCCCTGGCAGAGGTTCGTCGGCACCTCAACTCAGTCAGCTTATGGGGCGAGGTGCGCGCCTTCTTCGCCCGGTCGGGGTCAGGGCACTGACAGCCGCGACGTGCGCCGCCCCGGGAGGCTAAGGAGCTCGCACGGCCAGCGAAGGGGACGGCGCGGATTACGCCTGGCTCAGCATCGAGCGGGCACGCGCGTCCAGATCCGCAGCGTGGCTTCCGGCCCGGTTCCGGAAGGGCGACAGCGCTCGGCGCATCTGGACGACGGTCTCCTTCGCTCGGCCCGACTGGACGCCGGTCATGGCGTCGAGGGCCTGGCTCCAGGTGTCGCAGGCGATATCGAGGTGTCCTTGCTGGGCCTGAACGGCGCCGAGGTACCCGAGAGTGACGGAGTGGGTTCGGGTGAACTGGGCGCGCCGTGTGCGGACGCTGCGGCTGAACTGCGCCTCGGCGCCTTGGAGGTCGCCGAGGTCGCGCAGTGCGGCGGCGGTCTCGTGGGCAAGGCTGGCCTCGGCGAAGAAGAACACCCTGTTCGGTTCGTCGTCTCCGTCGCGGGCCCGGCCGAGGTCCTGCTCCGCGCGCAGGAGCGCAGCGATGGCGGCTTTCTTCTGGCCGGCGGCGGCCAGGCCGCGGGCGTGTACGACGCCGAGGAGCGAGCGCTCGCGCCAGCATGCCTGGGCGTAACGGCGGCTGGTCAGGGAGGCTTCGGCCAGCCGTACGGCTTCCTGGGGTTGTCCGAGGTCGACGGCCTGGTGGGCCATCGCCCGGAGAACGTGGCCGGCCAGAGGGGCATCCCCGGCTTCTTCGGCGAGCTTCGTGGCAATCGTCAACCAGCGTTGCGCGAGCGGATGTTCGCCCCCATCAAACGCTGTCCATCCCGCGAGGTAGCCGAGTTCGGCTGCCGCGGAGGTCATGCCGCGGCGGATCTCCTCGGAGGGGAACCGGCCGCTCAGCAGGTCTGCGACATCGGCTCGGAGATAGGCAACGAGGGCAGCGCGGCCGGCGCGGCCGCCACGCTTTTGATCACGGCGGGAGAAGATCGCGGCCATCTCGCGAACATCCTCGACGTCCTGAGCCGTGACGACGTAGCTCGACAAGGGCCTGCGCATCCGGGCCCGGTCCATGGCCCGCTCGAACCACTGGTCCTCGGGAAGCGTCAGGGCGGCTACCGAGTAGACCGAGGTGGCCAGCAGCCGTCGGCGGTCGATGTCCACCATGTCCTTGCTCCCGAGCGTCACCAGCGTCGTCAGTGTGTCGTCGCCCCACGCCGGCAGCTCGACTTCGGTGTCCGCCGCCAGCCCGATGTCGGTGAGCGTGACGAGGCGACCGAGGCCACGGGAGAGCGTCTCGGCCAAGATAAACGGTGCGCGGCCCTCCACCGGAGCCCCGGCGATCCAGCGGGCGATGTACGGCTGGGCCACGCTCTGGAGTTCGGTCGCCCCGTGCTCGGCAGCGACCGCCCGGAAGCGGGCGGCCAACTGGCGCTGCGACAGGCCCAGCTCTTGGACGGCGCCTTCCAGCCGCGTATTGCGTGTGCGCCCCATGGCGCGCCCCAATCCCCGAAACGATCTTGTATCACGTGTATCGCGCCGATCGGCCCGCTGGGATACCCACTGGCTCGCGTACACGGTTCTCTCTTGAAGACGATATTCCTCCAACCCGCTCGGGGCGTAGGGGAATCGACGACCTCATCCACACAGGCCCACCAAGTGGCCAGAGGCGATCGCACGCTGGCAGGCGAGGAGAAGCGGCCAATGAACGTGCACTACCTGACGCGCAAGAAGCCTGGCTGCTTGGCAGCAGTTCCCTCCGCCGTCATGACGCACGGGGGCGCGGCCCTGACGGCTCGAGGAGTGTGTGCGGTGACCGAGGCCCCTCTCCACCGCAGCGACATGATCCACCCGGGCGAGCCCCAATTCGAAGCCTCGTTCCCCGCGGACAAGGAGGCCATCCCCCCTGTGCGTCGCCGACTGCGTGCGCGCCTGGAGGCAGACGGCCTGGAGTACGTCGCCGACGATGTCGCCCTGATCTCTCAGGAACTCATGACCAACGCTGTCCTGCATGGCTGCCTCAACCTTCCGCCTGGCACCATGGTCAAGATTACCGTGGCGTGGTCTGACGACCGGCTGCGCGTGGACGTGCACGATCCGTCCGAGAAGAGGCCCAGGGAGCGGAAGCCTTCCGCAGGCCGGACGAGCGGGCGCGGTCTGGTGCTCGTCGATGAGCTCTTCGACCGCTGGGGCGTCGATCACGACCCGGCCGGCAGCGGCAAGACCGTCTGGACCGAACTCGACTCCCCCAGGAAGCGGACCTCATGAGCGTCCGTGCGATGGCCCGCCTCCCGATGGCAGACCGCACTGAACGCGCCCCTGCGGCCGTTGCCCCGGAGTCGCGCTCCTTCACTAACGCGTGGCCGAGCGAGAAGCAGACGGTCGACGCCCCCCAGAACGATCCCGGACACGCCCCCGCTTCCGTACCGGACCTGACGGCGGTGCCGGGAGCGGCCCGAGTTGGCGCGCTGCATCGTCGATCCGTGCCGACGGCCGAGTCGGTCAGCGTCACGGCGGGTTACCTGGGGGACTGCGGGCCGCCCGCATAGACCAGAGCCCGGCAGCGCGCAGAGCCCGTACCTGTCCGCCTCCGACGCTCGCCCGTGGGCTCCGGCTTCCGACTCTGGGGGATCGCTCGGCATCCCGCCGTCCAGGTCCCGGAAGCCGCGAGCGAGCCGGCGACCCCCGTGTCGCCGTCGTCCCGGCTGCCGCGGTTCCCAGAGCACACCCGCGGCAGCCGGTCCACACCCTTCTGCTTTCCCCACCCACCACTTCGTCCGAGGACCCATGACACCCATAGACCGCTCCGGCCACAGGGCACCGCGTCGCATCATGACGGTGCGCACCCGCCTCATCGTGGTGGCCTCCGTCGCGATCGCCGCGCTGCTCGTTCTGGTCGTCGTCAACGCGGTGCCGGCCTGGGAGCAGCAGAGGAATCTGCGCAACGACAGCACCACGGGCCGGCTCGGCGGTGAGGCGTCGCTGCCCCTGTTCGTCGCGGCGCAGGCCGAGCGCAAGCTCACGGCCGCGTACCTGGCTCACCCCTCGTCCGCCGCGAAGACGGCCCTGCAAGCGCAGCGGAAGAAGACCGATGCCGGCCTGGCGTCCTTCAGGCGCCTGTCCGGTACCGAGCTGCACAGCGACCAGCGGCACCGGTGGGAGTACGCCGAAGCGGTCTACCAGCAGCTCGAGAGCCTGCCCCGGGTGCGAAAGAACGTGGACGCCCGGGCAGGCGAGCCGGACGCGTCCACCGGCTACTACACCTCCCTGATCAACAAGATGATCAGCTTCTACCAGGCACTGAGCGCGATGGACGACGGCCCACTCACGCTGGAGACCAGGCCGTTGGTCGGGCTGTTCTACGCCTCGGATGCCTTGGCCCAGCAGGACATGCTCATCACCCAGGCCCGGGACTCCGGCCAGATGACGAACAGCCATCGGGTGGCCTTCGCCGAGGCGTACGGCACCCAGCAGGTGATGTACGAGCGGTGGATCGCCCCCTACCTTCCCGCTCAGGAGAAGGCCCTCTACGACAAGATCACCGCCAGCCCGGAGTGGAAGGAGCTCCAGGCGGCGCAGCGGTCAGTCATCACGCCGCCGACTGACGACCTCGGGAACGAGCAGATTGGCGACCGGGCCTCCCTCGCCCGCTGGGACGACGCGTACGGGAAGGTCAGCGGTCAGCTCGCCGGCCTGAACTTGCAACGGACGCAGGGGCTGCTCGCCCACGGTTTCCAGCGGGCGGACGAGATCCGCACCCAGGTCTTCCTCCAGGCCGCCGGCAGCCTGGCGGCGATCCTGCTGATCGCCGGGCTCATCATCTGGCTGATCCGCTCCATCTCCGCCCGGCTGCGTCAGCTGCGTCAGCAGACGAAGGAGGGCGCCGAGCGGCTGCCGCAGGTCGTGGACCGGCTGATGCGCGGTGAAGTCGTCGATGCGAAGGCGGAGTTCCCCGATCCGGACCGTGGGGACGAGTTCAGCCACGTCCAGGCCGCCCTGGTCGAGGCGCAGCGCACCGCGGTGCGCCAGGCCGCCGATCAGGCCGGCGACCGTCGCGGGATCGGAGCGTTCGTCGCGGCGGCGACCGAGCGGACCCTCGGACACATCAACCGGGCCCTGGGCCACCTGGAGCGGGTGATGACCCGGCCGGACGTCGACCCCGCCTTGCTGGACGACCTGATCACCATTGACGGGGCCGTCTCCGCCAGCCGCCGCCACCAGGAGCACGTCGGGACACTGGCCGGCGGCATGCGGCAGGACCTCTACGACCGGCCGAGGCCACTGCTCGACCTGGTCAACGACGCCGCAGTGGAGACCGGTTCTCCTAAGCGGGTGACCAACCAGGTCACCGACACCGCCTACATTCCCCCGCAGCACGCGGCCGCCACGGTGAAGGTCGTTGCCGCGCTGATCGAGAACGGAATCGGCAACTCCACCGGCAACGTGACCGTGCGCAGCGTCAGGGCCATGCACGGCGTCGCGCTGGAGATCGAGGACATCGGCTTCGGGATGCGCCAGAACGCGATCGACACCATCAACGCGGAGCTCGCGCAGCACAACCAGGCGACGTTCGAGGCCATGGCGCGGCGGCAGGGCAAGCTCGGCCTGTTCGTCGTCGCCCGGCTGGCCGGCCGCCACCATCTGAACGTGTCGCTCAGGCGATCCGCCTACAGCGGGATCACCGCCGTCGTCATGATCGACAACAAGGCGCTGACGACGGTGAAGCAGGACGTCCTCCCGCCGACCGCCTCCGCCTACCCCGCGCAGCCGGCGGTTCCCGCCCCAGCGGCCACCGGCGGGGAGTTGCCACAATCACCCCTGCCCCGTCGGCGGCAGCCGGCCCTCGGCCCGGCCGCCGCCCATGCGCAACGGCAGGCCGAGCAGCTCGGAGCCGACACCCTGCCCGCGGCCACCGACGCCGACGCCGATCCCCTGCCGCGCCGCATGGCAGGCCAGCACCTCAACCCCGTCCTGCGCAGCGGCGCCCACCCGCCCCAGCAGGCGGGAGTGAGGACCGAGTCCGACCCACAGCAAGTCGGCACCGCCTGGGCGGACTTCCAGACCGGAACACAGCAGGCCACCGAGTACGACACCCACCGATAAGGACGAGAAGGCACTTATGAACCCCGAGATCCAGAACCTCCTCGACCAGCGCGTCGGCAAGATCGCTCACGTGCTCGGAGCGGTCGTCGTGACCGAGGACGGCATCTTCCGCTACATGAGCGGCTGGACGGACCTGGCCGCCGACCCGTCCAAGGAGAAGTCCGCCGAGGCAGTCCGCAAGGAGTTGGGCGAGCACTTGGCCGCGATGGCCAGCGGCATGGCCACCCTCGCCCAGCGGCAGGCCGACTACATCCACGGCGGCCAGATGCTGCGCACGGTCGTGGAGCTGGAGAACGGCTGGTGCGTCGCCAGCCGCGCCGGCCAGCACAGCGTCATCGCCCTGCACACGTCGAAGGAGGCCACGCTCGGACAGCTCGGATTCGAGCTGACCGATCTGGCCAGCCAGCTCGGCGGCATGCTGGACGTCGAGCGGCGAGAGCTGGCGACCGGCGAACACAGCGAGACGATCCTGTGACGGCGGCGTCGGGCGGCCGCCGGACGCGGCCGTACGCCGGAACCGGCGGCCGCACCCAGGCCCCCGACGCCACGCTGAGCATCGACACCCAGATCACCGCCCACGCGCGCCACGAAGGGCAGCTGCTGAGCGAGCAGCATCAGCACGTCCTGGAGCTGTGCTCCGAGCCCAGAGCCGTGTCGGAACTCGCCGGAGTTCTGCGGCTGCCCGTCGGGGTCATCACCGTCCTGGTCACCGACCTCCAGCAGCACACGCTGGTAACCGCCCGGGCCCCGGTGGACATGTCCCGCAACGACAACGTCACTCACCGCCTTATGGAACGCGTGCACGCCAGCCTGCGGGCCCAATACGAAAAGGAAACCAGGGGGACACGGGGTGCCAACTGAACCCGCTCCAGAAGTCGTCAAACTCGTCGTCGCCGGGGGCTTCGGGGTCGGCAAGACCACGTTCGTCGGCGCGGTCAGCGAGATCGAGCCGCTGAACACCGAAGCCGTCATCACCGAGGCGAGCGCCGGGGTCGACCGCACCGACGGAGTCGAGAGGAAGACCACCACCACCGTCGCCTTCGACTTCGGCCGTCGCACCGTCGACGGCATCACCCTGTACCTGTTCGGAACGCCCGGGCAGGACCGGTTTTGGTACATGTGGGACGACATGGTCCGCGGCGCCATGGGCGCCATCGTCCTGGCCGACACACGGCGGCTCGACGACTGCTTCGCCAGCATCGACTTCTTCGACGGCCGCGGCGTGCCGTACATCGTGGCGGTCAACGCCTTCGACGGCGCTCCCGCCTACAGCGAGGCCGACCTGCGCGCCGCCATAGATCTGCCGCCGCACATCCCCCTTCTCCAACTCGACGCCCGCGAGTCCGGCTCCAGCACCCTCGCGCTGATCACGCTCCTGCAGTACCGGCTCAACCAGCCCGTGACCGCCTGAACTGGAGGACCCTCATGCCCGCCTTCGCTCCCGCCAGCCCCGTCGCCCTCTTCGCCGACGACCTCCTGTCCAACCCGTACCCGGCGTACGCCACCTTGCGGGCCACCGGGGCCGCGGTGCGTCTGGAGGAATACGGCGTGTGGGCCGTCCCCCGCCACGCCGATCTCGCCGAGATCCTCAAGTCACCCGACACCTTCGGATCCGAAGGCGGCATAGCTCTCACCGCCCTCGCCAATCAGCAGATAGTCGCCGGCACGGTCCTCGCCTCCGACGGCGCCCAGCACATCAAGCTCCGCAGAGTGCTGTCCAAACAGCTCGCCCCCCGCGCGATGAAGAACCTGGCCGACCGCATCACCGCCCGCGCCGAACGCCTGGTGGCCACGTACACGGAACCGGGTCGGTTCGACGCCGTCGTCTTGGCCCGGCACATGGTCTGCGACACCGTGATGGAACTGATGGGCCTGCCCGACGCGGACCGCGAGGTCCTACTCGACGGCGCCGCCGCCACCTTCGACGTCTTCGGCCCGGACGGCGCCCGCTACCAGCAGGCGCTGCCGCTGGCCTCTCGCATGGTCGAGATGCTCCACGAGAAGCTGACCCGGCAGACCGTCGCGCACGGCACGTGGATGGGCGCGATCTTCGAGGCCGTCGACGCCGGACAGATCGACGAAGTCGATGCGATACCGCTGGCCTCGGCGTACACGGCCGCCGGTATCGACACCACCGTCCTCGGCCTGGCCGACACCCTCATCCAGCTCGCCCGGCACCCGGAGCAGTGGCAGTTGCTGCGCCGCGATCCCAGCCAGTGGTCCGTGCCCGCCTTCCACGAGTCCTTGCGGCTCGAAGCGCCGATTCAGGGGTTCGGCCGCTTGTCGACGAAGCCGACCGTCATCGGGGGCGTGCATCTGGCCGAGGGCGAGCAGGTCTGGCTGCTGTACGGATCCGCCGGCCGCGACCCGCAGCAGTGGGGCCCGGACGCCGACACCTACAACATCCAACGCCCCGGCTCTGAGGGGCACCTCGCCTTCGGCGGAGGTCCCCACCTGTGCGCCGGCATCCCCCTCGCTGAACTCCAGGCCCGCGCCGTCCTGCGAGCCCTGGCCGCGCGGTGCTCCCACCTCACCCTCGACGGCGAACCGGACCGCGTCCTCAACAACCTCCTGCGCGGCTACAGCAGCGCGCCGATCGCCGTCGAGCTCTCCCCCCGTACGTCCTCCTCCGGCGCCAAGACCGCGGAGACCTGCCAGCAAGGACCCGTGACGTGACTCCGACGACCCTCGCGCGCACCACTCCCACCCTGCCGCCACGTCCCGTTGAAGTTCTGCGGCCCCGGCTGGTCGGGCGCGGGTGGGAGGTCCTGCTCATGTCGGAACCGCTCGCCCGACTCGTGAAGGGCGCTCTCGCGGGGAGGCCGGCGACGGTTGCTGCTCTGGGCTGGGTCTTCGCACACGACGGCCAGTGGGGGGTCTTCCTGCCCGAGAAGTCCGACGATCCCACCTGGCCGCCGGGCACGACCTACCTCAAGGCGGGCGCGAGCGTCACGCTCCCGCCGTTCAGCCAGCGACCGGCCGAGCACAGCGGCTTCTCCGGGTGGGTGAGCCTCGACGGCCCCCCGCTCAGCCGGCCTCTGCTGCTTCACCCCGTCGTCACCGCCCTCGCCCCCGACGTTATCCCCGCCTCTCCCGTCCTGGAGCCCCGACCATGACCGCCACCTGCCTGACCGCGTCACCGGCGGACGCCGCCACGCCCGACTCCGATCGCCCCGAACTCCCCCCGCTCGCCGCGGTTCTCGACGTGCAGGTGGTCGAAGTCCCCGGCACCGCCGACGCGTTCCAGCACTTCTTCAGCGACACGTGACCGCACCTGACCCGAACCGCCCCTATTACCCCTTTACCGGCAAGAAGGCCGAGGCGACATGAGCTCCCGATCCGCTTTCCGCGCCCAGCGCGGCATCATGGTGCGCTCCGTACTCCTCCACGCCCTTCCGATCCCGCCGGCGCCGGATCTAACACGTCGCACGGCGGCCGAGGCTGCGTCCTGGCGGTGCTGGGTACTCGAGACCTGGGGCGTCCCTCGGATCGCGTCCGCCGTCCGCTATGCGAGTCCCGACCTCGCCGACGAGATCGACGGCCTCGCGACGCGGCCCGCCGACGTGGAAGGGCTGCGGCGGCTTGTTCTGTCCCTGCTCAGCTACGTCCTGCGTTTTTCGTTCCGGGTCACGCCGTTCGGGTTGTTCGCCGGTGTCGCCGAGGGCCGGTTCGGGGCCGAGACCGACGTGCGATGGGGTGAAGACCACCAGGCGCTCACCCGTGCGGACGGGGAGTGGCTTGCCGCCGTGGTGCAGCAACTCGAAGCGATCCCGCAGGTGCGGCGGTGTCTGCGGGTCAAGGCCAACAACGTCCTACGGGCCCGCGGTGAGCGGCTGGTCCTGCCCTGGCGGCAGCGGGCGCTGGACGCGACGGGCACGGCCGTGCACGAAGTGTCGCTCCTGCGCACCGCGGCAGTCGGGGCCGCCGTACGGATGACGGCCGCCCCCCCTTCCCTACAGCGACGTGGCCGGCAAACTCACCGCCGCTTACCCCGAACTCGGCGCGTGCGGAGCCGAGGAGCTGCTGGACCTGCTGATCTCCCAGCGGATGCTGCTGACCAGCCTCCAACCGTCGGGCACCGACCTCGACGGTCTCGGCCATGTGGTGCGTGAGCTGGAGATCGCTGGCGTCGCCCCGTACGGGCCGGCGGCGGAGCTGGTCTCGGCGCTCCCGCAGATCCACGCGCAGCTGCGTGCCCTCAACCGTCGGCCCCCGCTCGCGCCGCAGGAGGCGGACCGCCGCCGAAACGCCGTCACAGGGCAGATGCGTCAGGTGGCCGATCAGCCTTCTCCGGCGGCCGTGGACGTTCGAATGGACGCGGAGGTGACAATTCCCCGGGCGGTGGCCTGGGAAGCCGAGGCGGCAGCCAGCGTGCTGGCCCGCATCACGCCGGAACCGCGGGGTACCCAGGCATGGATCCGATACCGCGACCGCTTCCGGGCACGGTACGGCGACGGCACCGCGGTACCGCTACTGGACCTGCTGGATCCGCACACCGGACTCGGCCTGCCCGAGGACTACCACGGCACCGTGCGGGCCCCGCAGCCTCCAACCGGGCGCCGCGACGAACTGCTGACGGCGCTCGCGCAGCGCGCCGTCACCGACGGCCAGGATCTCGTCCTCGACGAGGCCCTCATCGAGCAACTCGCCGGAGACCGGCCGGCCACTACCGCTAACGTGCCCGCCCACCTGGAGCTGGCCGGCTCCATCCACGCCCCGAGCGTGCAGGCTCTGAACGCCGGCGAGTTCACCTTCCAGGTGCGCAGTGTCGGCCGCGGCTGGGGGCATTACAGCGGCGGACGCCTCGCCGCCGTTCTCGCCGACCAGGACTCGCCCAGCGACCTGCTCGGAATGCTGGCGCGCCGGCCGACCACCGTGCGCGGGGCGCTGCCCGCACAGTTGTCATTTCCCGCCCTGCTGCCGCGGGCGATCCACATCACGCACACGCCGCGCTTGACCGCGCCGTTGATCTCCCTATCGGAGTTCCGCGAGGGGGACCCGGATGTCATCGCTCCCGACGACCTGGCCGTGATCTGCCATCAGGAGCGTCTGCACCTGGTCTCGCTCTCCCGCGGGCAGGTCCTCGAAGCCGCGATCCCGCACCCGCTCCAGCTCGAATGCCAGACCCCAGCCATCGCACGGTTCCTGGACGAGATGCAGCGCGGCCAGAGCAGCAGGCTCGTCGGCAGCAACGGCGACCTGGGCGCCTGGGACTGGGGCGCCGCACGGCACCTGGCCGTCCGTCCCCGGGTTCGCGCCGGACGCACCGTCCTCAGCCCGGCCACGTGGCGCCTCGCCCACGCCGGACTGCCCGGCCCGGGTGCTCCCGTCGACGAGTGGGAGGATGCCTTCGCCGCGCTGCGCGCGCGGTGGCGGCTTCCCCGGCACGTCTACCTAGAGCGCTTCGACACGCCGCTGCGTCTGGACCTAGAGCACCCGGCTCACCGTGTGCTGCTGCGCTCGCACCTGGATCGGCCCGCGCCCTGGGACAGTTCACGCTCGTCGAGGTGGAACCGCAGGACGCCTACGGCTGGTGCGGGGGCCGGCCCCACGAGATCGTTACCTTCCTGTCCTCCACGGCCCCGCGACGACCCGCGCCGCCCGTGCGGGAGACCCCGCTGACCGGACGCGACCAGGTCCACCTGCCCGGTGCCTCCCCGTACCTGTTCGCCCGGCTGTACTGCCAGCCGCAGGTTCGCCACGCCCTGCTCGTCGACCACCTGCCGCAACTCGCCGCGGATCTGCCCGGCGCCATCTGGTGGATCACACCCCGCGACGAGCAAGTGCTGCCGCACACCGAGCTGACGATCCGCCACGGCAGCCCTTCGCAGGCCGCCGACGCAATGCGCACGCTCGGCTCATGGGCCGACCACCTGGTCGACACCGGAGTCATCGGCGACTTCGCCCTCGTCCCGTACCGGCCGCACGCCGGCCTGTGGGGCAACCGGAGGACCCTGACGGCCGCGGAAGGGGTCTGGGCGGCCGACTCGGCCGTCATCGCGCACCAGCAGGCCCACCTTCACACCTTGGCTCCTCAGCCCGTGCTCGCGGCGGCGAACGTCGTGGCGATCACGACCGGGCTCCACCAGGACGTCACCGGCGGCATGCGCTGGCTGTCCGCTCAGCCCAAGCCGCGCTCCGCGGTCCGGATTCCCACGACGCTGCTGCAGCAGGCGCGCGAACTCATCCTGCCGGGCGACTGGGCCGGGCTGCGCCGAACTCCCGCCGGCCACGTCCTCGTCGAGGAGCACTGGGCTGCGCGGCGCGCGGCCCTGGACGAGCAGCGCGCCGCGTTGGAGAAGGCACCGCACGTCGACGTGGACGCCGTCGTGCGCGCGCTGTTGACCACCCACCTCCGACTTGTCGGCGAAGCTCCTGGCGGCACCGCCGCCGACGAGGCCATCGCCCGGGCCGCCCATCGTGAGGGCCGGCCCTACACCGCCGAGCAGCACGCCGTCCTGCGCCACGTCCACGACGCCTACGGCCACCTCGCATCCGACGACCCGGGTCTGGTCGCCGTCGACGTCCTCGGACTCACCCCCGAGCAGGTCCACCAGGCCGTCGTCCGCGCGATCGCCGACCGCGCCCCGATACCCATCCCGGCCGAGCACAGTTCTCCGCTGCAGTAGAACGAATCCCCGTCCACCCGGCCCCGCCGACGACTAGATATCACGGAGTACCCCGAATGCACCCCACGCGCCTCGCCCCGCCCGCCGATCTCCTCACCGACTTGCGCGGCGCCCGCACCAGCGGCGAGACCCGACTGAAGGAAGTGCTCGCCGACCACGGGCTTCGCCCGCTCACCGGCGGCTTCCAGAACCACGTCTACGCCTGGGACGACCCCGAGGCCGGGCCCATCTGCGTCAAGCTCTACGCCAAGGGCAACCACCGCCGGCGCCTGGAGCGCGAGTGGGCGGCTCTGACCCTGCTCGCCGAGCACGACGTCGACGACGTCCCCCGCCCGCTGTGGCTCGACCACCACGACGAGGTCCCCGCCATCGGCATGACCCTGCTCAAAGGCACGCCGCTCACGCAGAGCCCCGACCTCGAAGCCGCCCTCAAGGGCCTGGCCCACACCAGCGAGCGCCTCCACCAAGTACCCCTGTCCGGGCTGATGGCCGAGCTGGAGCGCATCGACTCCGGCTCCCACTACATGCTGCGCCTGACCGGCAGCTGGCCCGAACTCCTCGCCGGCCACGAGGACGACCCGCTGACCGCCGACATGCGCGCCCTGCTCACCGCCTGGCACCGCAGCGGCGACGCCGAACTCGTCGCCGACACCTCCGCGCCAGCCGTGCTCTCCCGCGGCGACTCCAACCTCAACAACTGGCTACGCGACGGCGCCGCCAGCCCCGTCGTCGACTTCGAGTACAGCGGCCACGGCACCGTCCACTTCGACGCCGCCGACCTGATCGAACACATCAGCGCCCGCGAGATCCCCGACAGCACCTGGATCCCGCTCCTGCCCGACCTCGGCATCACCCCCGCCAACCGCCGGTTCTTCCTCGCCGCCCAGCACACCTGCGCCCTGCGCTGGCTCGCCGTGCTGTGGAAGCAGCGGCACACCCGCGCCGACGAGTTCGCCACCCAGCACGCCCGCGTACGGCTCCTGCAGAGCACCGACAACCCCTGGAACGGCTGAACACGACCCGTCGGCCGGCCTCCACGACACCGCTGTGGCGGTCGGCCGACGAGTAGCGGCGGCCGCGCCCGCGACCGCCCCGATCGCATGAGGGAAGACCATGACCCCGATATCGCGGACCATCAGTCTGCTCTGGGCACTGCGCTCCTATTGCGCCTCCCACCAGTGCAAGCCCTGCTACTTCACCTGGCTCGACGAGCAGCGCGTCGACAAGACCCCCGGCATGCTGTCGCACTTCTCGCCCCATGACCTGCCTACCAAGGAGGTGATGGCGTTCGCCCGCACCCTGAAGGGCTCGGCCGTGCGACGAGTCTTCCTCGCCGGCGGCGAACCCCTGATGTGGCGGCCCATCCTCGACCTCATCGAAATCCTCAAGCTCGGCGGGCTCGGAGTCGTGGTGTGCACCAGCGGAGTGGCCTTGAACCAGCCGGGAATGGCCGAGCGTCTGGTGGGGCTCGGCGTCGACGGCGTATCCGTCTCGCTGGACTCCACCGACCCCGACTACAACGACACCTGGCGCCCGCCCCGCCAGGACAGCGACGGCTGGGAAGGTGTCGTCACCGGGATCAAGGCCCTCCTGGCCGCCCGCGGCTCGTCGGCCCAGCCTCGGGTCGGCCTCTACACCGTCATCACCAAGCTCAACCTGCCGGACATCCTCGCCGTGCCTCAGCTGGCCGCTGACCTCGGCTGCGACTACGCCGTACTCCAGCCGGTCGCCCTGCCTCAGGGCCACAGCCTCCACGACACCCTGGCCCTCACCGACACCGAACTTCCCGTCCTGCGCGAACGGTTCGAGCGCCTCTACGGAGCCGGGCTCCCTCTGCGGCTCCCGCCCCGAAGCTATCCCGGGCAGGTCGCCTCCGCGGTCCACCAGTTCACCGCCACCGTCGACGGGTGCTTCGGCGGCGACACCCTGTACTTCGCTGAGCCCGACGGCTCGCTCTGGGACTGCCCGTCCTCCCTCAAGATGGCAGCCACCCCCGCCGATGCGCACCGCACGATCAAAGGGGCTGACGCGGCCAAGCTGTTCGGGAAGCCCTCCGGCTGCGGCAGCGACTGCACCCTGTTCAGCGTCGACTGCGTGAACATGTGGCCCTTGATGGCCTTCGATGTGCCGGACATCACGACCCCGGGGAGCCCCGCGTGAAGACGACATCGGACGCACTGCTGACGTTGAAGCCGGTCATCGAGCGTATGCCTGATCCGGTCGGCCGCGCCGAGGCCGCCGCGCTGGAGGCTGAACTCGCGGCCCTCCACGGGGCCCGGCACGCCATCGCGGTCTCCTCCGGGACGGCCGCGCTGCACACCGCACTGGTCGCCGTCGGCGTCGGCGAGGGCGACGAGGTCCTCCTCCCCGCCCGCACCGTGATCATGACCGTGGCAGCCGTTGTAGCCGCCAAGGCTCATCCGGTCTTCGTCGACACCGCGGCAGACGGCTCCGGCATGGATCTTGCCGACGCGGCCGCCAAGACCACCGAGCGCACTCGCGCCATCCTGCCGGTCCACCTGGCCGGTCGAACCGACGGCCTCCTCGAACTGGCCGCATACGCACAGTCGGCCGGGCTGCCCGTGATCGAGGACGCCTGCCAGGCCCAAGGCAGCAGCACACATGGCCGCGCGGCCGGCACGGTCGGCAGCATCGGCTGCTTCTCCCTCAAGGACGGCAAGATCATCTCATGCGGTGAAGGCGGCTACCTCATCACCAACGACGACGAACTCGCCGCACGCGCCGCCGCGTACCGCACGCACTGGCTCACGTCGGCCCCGCACGCACCCGCCGGCAGCAGGCTCGGGATGGCGTACCGGCTCGCCGAGCCCCTGGCCAATCTGGCCAGACATTTCCTGGCCGACTTCGATCAGGCCCTGTTCCGACGCCGCGAGCAGTCCCGCATGCTCTACGACCTCGTCGGCGAGACGCCGGGGCTTACCGTTCACGCGCCGGAACCCGAGGACGACCCCAACGGCTACGCCGCCCTGTGGCGCATCGATCTTGAACGTCCCCGAGACTTCAGTACCCGTCTCGCGGAAGCCGGCGTCGCCAACTCTGTGGGAACGCACAGGCTCAGGGCAGCGCATCAGCATCCGGCCTGCCAGGATCTGGACCCGGCTATCTGCCCGCGCGCCGCTCAGGCCGTGGACCAGATGCTCGCCGTCATTTTGCAACCGCAGACCACCGACACCGAGCTGCATGACCTCGCCGAGACCATCCGGCGCGAGGCCAAGACCTGGGCACAGATCCGATGACTGCCAGCCACCTTCCGCAGCCCAGACCGACGGTCGCGCTGGACTTGGACCAGTTGCTCCGGGGTGCCGACGCGGTCATCGTCGACTGGGACGGCACCGTCGTCGATAACGCCGAAATCCGGCTGCACGCGCTCCGGCAGGCCCTCGCCCCGTACGGCGTGGACGTCGACTCCCGGTGGTACACCCTCCACTGCGGCCTGCCCATTCGCGAGATCATCGGCCGCCTCGCGGCCCCGCGAACCCTGCCCGTCGAAGACATCGTGCCCACCAGCCGACGCCTGCTGCTCACCGGCCCGCCGCCACGCCTGATCAACAGCACGATCGACCTTCTCCGCCGCGCTGAGGCCCTGGGCCTCCCCCGGGCTGTCGCCTCCGCCGCAACCGGCGTCCTCGTCCACCCGGTCATCGACCGGCTCGGCCTTCGGACGCTGCTGCCGGTGGTGGTGACGGCAGAATCGGTACAGCGGGGAAAACCGGCCCCCGACGTCTACCTGGAGGCGGCCCGGTTGATCGCGCGTGCACCGGCCCGGTGTCTCGCCGTCGACGACGCGCCGGACGGCATTACGTCGGCGTTGAACGCGGGCATGCGGGTCCTCGCCGTCCACGAGGATCTACTCGTCCCTGTGCCCGGCCGGATCACGGAGTGATCGCGCGTTGCCGCAGACCGTCTGCGGTCGGCCTGCGGCAACGCGGGGACCGGTCCCCTGGGGCCCCAGCACCGGACCGTCCGCCGACTGCTTTATCCGCCTAACCCTGCCGCATGTTCCTCGCCTGCTCATTTCCACGGAGTGACATGACCAGCAATAACGCCCTAATTGATCAAGAACCTTGGTGGATCACCAACTACCGTGGCCGCAGCCCCCTCCAGCGCTACAGCCACCACAACCTCACCAAGACTCGCCGCACCATCGACTTCTACATCCGCCACCTGGATCTTCAGCCCGACCAGACGATCCTCGATCTGTGCTGCGCCTTCGGACGCCACACACGCGAGCTCATCCAGCGCGGCTATACCCGAACCGTCGGCGTGGATCTGTCCCCCGACATGCTCGCCTACGCCGCCTCTCGCGATGCCGCTGAATGGACTGCGGCCCCGACTCGCGCGGGCAGACGTCCGCGCGCTCCCCTTCCGCAGCGCATCCGCCGATGCCGCCCTGCTGCTGAGGAGTTTCGGCTTCCTCGACACCTCTCGGGAGGACCTCGGCGTCCTGAAGGAGATCGCCCGGGTTATGCGTCCCGGCGCCTTACTCGGGATGGACCACTTCCCGCCCAACAGCGCCACCACCAAGGTGGGCACGCGGGTACTGAACGGCCCGGCGGCCACGACCACGGTGCACACCTCCTGGGATCCAGCGACCAGCCGTCTCGAAAGCGACATGTCGACCCGATACGAGGACGGTCACGTCGACTCGTTCCGCAGTTCGTCGCGCCTCTACACGCCGGAGGATCTCGGGGTGATGCTGGCCGAGGCAGGGTTCGTAGTGGAGAGGAAGTTCGGCGGTTACGACGGCAGCCACCTCGCCCAGGACAGCGCACGGTGCGTCGTCGTCGCGCGACGGGTGTGAATGTACGGCACCGCAGGCGGGCCCGGAGAGGCGGGCTCATCAGTCGAACAAGGAGTCTTGGACAGAAGAGGGCGGAAGATACTTCTCCTCGACTGGTTTCGGCACGGATCCGGCGATCTCCTCCAGTTGGGAGAACTTCGACCACCGACTCCCGCTCACGCCGCGTTCAACCGCGCGCTGGAACACCTGGGCCACGGCCCACACTTCCTCGGTCGCGGAGCGCCGGCCTTGGCGCAGGTTCACACCCAGCTTCTGTGCCAGCGGCTCAAGCCCACCTTCGACGTCCGGGCAGACGCCTCGCGCCAGTGCCACCGCGTCCCACACGATGAGGGACGCGAGCCGAGGACAGGCGGCTCGCTCATTGCGTAGCAGCGCGGCCTCAACGAAGCCTAGGGCGGCCACGACGCGGTGAGGCTGCTCCGTCAGATGCCTCTCGATCTCCCGCATGGCGACACCCGCGGACCCCTCGGGAAGTTCGTGAGGCAGGCGGGGCAGGCGCGGCCTCTCCGAGGACAGCGTCTGTTCCTCGCGGGTGACTGCTCAGGTGCTTGATTACGCGTGTGTGGGCGGTAGCCAGACGTTTCCGGCGAAGAGGTCGCGGAGGACGGTCATGGGGTTGAGGCCGTGTTTGCGGGCGGTGGAGAGGTAGGAGCGCACGA
>NZ_JACEGK010000073.1:0-20063 GCF_056859195.1 Streptomyces sp. NH27 | reverse complement strand
CACACACGCCCGGGCCGCCCTTCCGCCCTGCCGTCCTGCCACCGTCAGCCGTCAGCCGTCAGGCGCCGAGCGCTCCCGAGACCATCGCCTTGGCCTCGTCCTGCACCCGGGCCAGGTGCTCCGGGCCCTGGAACGACTCGGCGTAGACCTTGTAGACGTCCTCGGTGCCCGACGGGCGCGCGGCGAACCAGGCGCTGTCGGTGCAGACCTTGATGCCGCCGAGCGGGGCGCCGTTGCCGGGTGCCTCGGTGAGCACGGCGGTGACCGGCTCGCCGGCCAGTTCACGGGCGGGCACCTGGTCGGGCGAGAGCTTGGCCAGGACGGCCTTCTGCTCGCGGTCGGCGGGCGCGTCGATCCGGGCGTAGGCGGGCGCGCCGAACTTCGCGGTGAGGTCGGCGTAGTGCTCGGAGGGGCTGCGGCCGGTGACCGCAGTGATCTCGGCGGCGAGCAGCGCCAGCAGGATGCCGTCCTTGTCGGTGGTCCACACGCTGCCGTCGCGGCGCAGGAAGGACGCGCCCGCGGACTCCTCGCCGCCGAAGGCGAGGGTGCCGCCGAGCAGCCCGTCCACGAACCACTTGAAGCCGACCGGGACTTCGGTGAGGGTGCGGCCGAGGCCGGCCACCACCTTGTCGATCATCGACGAGGAGACCAGGGTCTTGCCGATGGCCAGGTCCTCGCCCCACTGCTCGCGGTGCCCGGCGAGGTAGTCGATCGCCACCGCCAGGTAGTGGTTGGGGTTCATCAGGCCGCCGTCGGGGGTGACGATGCCGTGCCGGTCGGCGTCCGCGTCGTTGCCGGTGGCGACGGCGTACTCGTCCTTGCGGGCGATCAGCGACGCCATCGCGTACGGCGAGGAGCAGTCCATCCGGATCTTGCCGTCCCAGTCGAGCGTCATGAACCGCCAGGTCGGGTCGGCGTACGGGTTGACCACGGTGAGGTCCAGGCCGTGGCGTTCGCCGATCGCGCCCCAGTAGCCGACCGAGGCGCCGCCGAGCGGGTCGGCGCCGATGCGTACGCCCGCGCGGCGCACCGCGTCCAGGTCGAGGACGTGCGGCAGGTCGTCGACGTACCCGCCCAGGAAGTCGTACCGGCCGGTGGTGTCGGCGGCCAGCGCGCGGGCGTAGGGGATGCGGCGCACCTCGCGCAGCCCGTCCGCGATCGCCGCGTTGGCGCGGTCCTGGATCCAGCCGGTGGCGTCGGAGCCGGCCGGACCGCCGGTGGGCGGGTTGTACTTGAAGCCGCCGTCGCGGGGCGGGTTGTGCGAGGGGGTGACGACGACGCCGTCCGCAAGTCCGGTGGTACGCCCCCGGTTGTACGTCAGGATCGCGTGCGAGACGGCCGGGGTCGGGGTGAAGCCGTCGGCGGCGTCGATCAGGACGGTCACGCCGTTCGCGGCGAAGACCTCCAGCGCGGTGACCCGGGCGGGCTCGGACAGCGCGTGCGTGTCGGCGCCGAGGAACAGCGGGCCGTCGGTGCCCTGCGCGCCGCGGTACTCGCAGATGGCCTGGCTGGTCGCGGCGATGTGGTCCTCGTTGAACGCCGTGTCCAGCGCCGAGCCGCGGTGACCGGAGGTACCGAACGCCACCCGTTGCCCGGGCTCGCCCGGATCCGGGTGCAGGGCGTAGTACGCGGTGACCAGGCGGGGTACGTCGACCAGGTCCTCCGGCCGGGCGGGTGTTCCGGCACGCTCGTGCGGCATCCTGCACTCCTTCTCGCTGCTGGCTGTCGTGGTGGGTGGCCTGCCCTGCCCGCCTATTCTCACGTGTCGCCCCGCCGGGCCGACACGGCCTCGCCGCACGGCCCGTATCCGCCCCGCGGTCCTTAAGATGGTGACGCTTCGACAGGTGCCGGCGGGCGGCTGCCGGACGGGGCGGGCGGCGCAGGGCAGACACCCGGCGCGCGGGAGAGGCGGAGACGATGGCCACGGCTGGGCTGCCGGCATCGGACGGTGTACGGCTGGCGTCCCGCACCGGGCGGTGGGTACTGGCCTGCTCGGTGCTCGGCTCGGGCATGGCGATGCTGGACGGCACGATCGTCAACATCGCGTTGCCGCGGCTGGGCGAGGACCTGGGCGCGTCACTGGCCACCTTGCAGTGGACGGTCAACGGCTACCTGCTGACGCTGGCCGGGCTGATCCTGCTCGGCGGCGGGCTCGGCGACCGGTACGGGCGGCGGCGGGTGTTCACGGTCGGCGTGGTGTGGTTCGCGCTGGCGTCCGCGCTGTGCGGGATCGCGCAGGACAGCACCATGCTGATCGCCTCCCGGGCCCTGCAGGGCGTGGGCGGCGCGCTGTTGACGCCGGGTTCGCTGGCGCTGGTGCAGTCCACCTTCCGGCCGGAGGACCGGGCGAAGGCGGTCGGCGCGTGGTCGGGTCTGGGCGGGGTGGCGGGCGCGGTCGGGCCGTTCCTGGGCGGTTGGCTGGTGGACGGGCCGGGCTGGCGGTGGATCTTCTTCATCAACGTGCCGCTGGGCGCGCTGGTCGTGGCGATCGCGGTGCGGCACGTGCCGGAGAGCCGGGACCGTAACGCGTCCGGGTCCTTCGACATCGCCGGGGCGGCGCTGGCCGCGCTGTGCCTGGCCGGGATCACCTACGCGCTGATCAGCGCGTCGAGCCATCCCTCGCCGCTGTCGGTGGGACTGCCGGTGCTCGCCGGGGTGCTGTGCGGAGTGGCGTTCCTGCGCACCGAACGGGTCAGGACGCACCCGATGTTGCCGCTGTACATCTTCTCCTCCCGGCTGTTCACCGCGATGAACCTGGTGACGCTGTGTCTGTACGCGGCGATCGGCGGGGTGTTCTTCCTGCTGCCGGTGCAGTTGCAGGTCGCCGCCGGGTACAGCGCGCTGCGCGCGGGCCTGGCGACGCTGCCGGTCACGGTGCTGATGCTGCTGTTCTCCGCGCCCGCGGGAGCGCTCGCCCAGCGGATCGGGCCGCGCCGGCCGCTCACGGTGGGGCCGCTGCTCGCCGCCGCGGGCATGCTGCTGCTCACCCGGATCTCGCCGGGCTCCTCCTCCTACCTGCTGGACGTGCTGCCCGCGGTCGTGGTGCAGGGCCTCGGTATGAGCCTGTTCGTGGCGCCGTTGACCGCCACCGTCCTCGCCTCGGTCGAGGTGGACCACGCCGGGGTGGCCAGCGGCGTCAACAACGCGGCGGCCCGGGTCGCCCAACTCCTCGTCGTCGCCGCCCTGCCGCTGGCCATCGGGCTGTCCGACAACGCGTACACCTCGCCGCACGCGGTCAATGCCGCGTTCGGCAAGGCGATGGTGATCTGTGCGGGCCTGTGCGCGGGCGGCGCCGCCCTCGCCGCCTTCCTCGTCCCCTCCCATACGGTGCTCTCCGAGGGTGACGCCGACAACGTGGAACCGCAGTGCACCGCGAACTGCGGCTTCTCCGCGCCCCCTTTGGAGCCGGGCAGCTCCCGGGTGCCCTGACCCCCGGGTTGCTGCGGCTCTGCCCGCGTCAAGCACGGAGCGAGCCGCACGTACGCAGACTCAGGGGCGCTGGGGGCACCTCCCGGCGAAGCCAGGGGGAGAACTGCGCGACAAGCCACAGCGGACCGCAAGGCCCCTGACGGTGCTCAGCCGGGCGAGTTGTCGGGTGGGGCCACTTCCGTGAGGAGTAGCTCCAGCACCGGCAACGCCGCGCTCAACGTCTCGCGTTGTTCCGGCGTGAGCCGGCCCATGCGCCGGGCCAGCAGCTCCGATCGTTCGCGCCGGATACGGTCGAGCAGGGCGCGGCCCTCCCCGTGGATGCTCACCAGCGAGGAACGCCCGTCGCTGGGATCGGGCTCCTTCCCGATGAGCCCGGCCTCGGCCAGCGGCCGCACCGTACGCGTGAGGGTCGGCGCGGCGACCTGCTCGCGCGCGGCGAGTTCACCGAGCCGGATCGGCCCGAACTGCTCGATCCTGGCGAGCGCCGAAAGCTGCGCGTAGGTCAGGTTGAGGTCGTCCGCCGACGCCTGCGCGAGCTGGCGGTACAGGCGGGCGACGATCAGTGCGACGGCGGCCGGTGAGGCGCCCCCGCGCCCGTCGTGCTCGGTCATGTCGGGGACGCCTCCTTCGGTCGTACGTGTCAGCCCTGCTTCTCGGGAACCTTGCGCGCGCGGATCAGGGACGCACCCGCCGCGACCAAGGACATCACGATCGCGAGGGCGAACACCACGACCAGGCCGTCGTGGAAGGGCCCGGAGATCAGATGCGGGAAGAACTCCCGTCCGGTGAGCGTGTGCGCGTTCCCCTTGGGCAGCTTGCCGAGCAGGTCGGGGCCGAGCAGCTGCTGGATCGGGTTGTACCCGAGGAACGCGGCGAACAGGGTGCCGACCGGGGGCAGGTTCGCCACCTGGTGGGCGTTGGCCGACGGCACTCCCTGGGCCATCAGCCCGGTGCTGAGGGTGTTCGGCAGCGAGCGGGCCAGCCCGGCCACCATGAGCGAGAAGAACACGCCGATGGACAGCACCATGCCGGCGTTCTGGAAGGTGGCCCGCATGCCGGAGGCGGCGCCTCGGGATTCGGCGGGCACGCTCGCCATGATGATCGAGGTGTTGGGTGCGGCGAACAGGCCGCCGCCGAGGCCGTTGAGGAAGACCACGAGCGCGAAGACCCAGTAGCTGAAGTTCGTCGGGATGAGCAGCAGTCCGGCGAAGGAACCGGCCATCACCACGAAGCCCGCGGAGGCGAACAGCCGGGCGCCGTAGCGGTCGGAGAGCGCGCCCGCGACGGGACCGGCGGCCAGGAAGCCGACGGTCAGCGGCAGCAGGTAGATGCCCGCCCACAGCGGGGTGTCGGCGTAGTTGTAGCCGTGCAGCGGCAGCCAGATGCCCTGGAGCCAGATGATCAGCATGAACTGGAGGCCGCCGCGGGCGATGGAGCCGAGCAGGGTGGCCGCGTTGCCGCCGGCGAAGGCCGCGTTGCGGAAGAGTTCGAGCGGGAACATCGGCTCGGCGACGCGCGACTCGATCAGGCAGAAGGCGACGAGCAGCACGACGCCGCCGATCAACCCGGCCAGCACCCAGGGGTTGGTCCAGCCCATGGTGTGGCCGCCGTAGGGCTGGATGCCGTAGGTGATGCCGGCGAGCAGCGCGGTCAGGCCGACGGCGAAGGTGATGTTGCCCCACCAGTCCATCTTCGCGGGGCGGCGGACGCCGGTGTCGTGCAGGGAGCGGTAGGCCCACACGGTGCCGATCAGGCCGATCGGGACGTTCACCCAGAAGATGGAGCGCCAGTTCCACTCGGCGAGCAGGCCGCCGAGCACCAGGCCGATGAAGGAAGCGGCAATGCCGGCCACCATGTTGACGCCGAGCGCCATGCCGCGCTGCCGGGCCGGGAAGGCGTCGGTGATGATCGCCGCGGAGTTGGCCATCAGCATGGAGCCGCCGACCGCCTGGGCGACGCGCCAGCCGATCAGCCACAGGGCGCCGCCGCCGCCGTGCATCGGGTCGACGGAGAGGATCACCGAGGTGATGGTGAAGATCAGGAAGCCCGCGTTGTAGATCTTGACCCGGCCGAGGATGTCTCCGAGCCGGCCGAGGGTGACCACCAGGACCGCGGTGACGAGCATGTAGCCCATCAGCATCCACAGCAGGTAGCTCACGTTGCCGGGTTGGAGAGGGTCGAGGTGGATGCCGTTGAAGATCGCGGGCAGTGAGATGAGCACGATCGAGGAGTTGATCGTGGCGATGAGCATGCCGAGCGTCGTGTTGGACAGCGCCACCCACTTGTAGTGCGGATGGTCGGCGGAGATACGCGGGGGACGCCGCTGTATTCGTGCCGTCGAGTCTTCTTCGGTCGCCATGCGGCGGTCACACCCCAGCCGGAGAGCAGTTAGTTAACTTAGGTTAAGTAACTCTATCACCGGGGGTAGCCGCCTTGCAGGGCGGTTCGAGGGCGCCGATGGGGTGCGGGGAGCGCGCACACGAGGGGGCGCGCTCCCCTCCGGCCAGGGCTCGACGGCGAGTTGACGGGGAGGCAGTGTTTTGGAAGGAGCGTCGTCCGCCCGCCGGGCGGGGCCCGCGGTGTCTGGCGCGAACGGCCTAGCGGCGGCGCAGCAGGACGCCCCGGATGAGGGCGGCCTGGCCGGCGTGCTGGAGGTCGTCGCCGATCACGCTGATCAGGCGGACCCCGAGGGTGACCGGCGGGTCCCAGCGCTCGTCGACGACCTGGTCGAGGTCGCCGTCGGTCAGGCCGCCCAGGTAGTCGACGGTGGCCGCGTGCACGGCGTCGTAGTACCCGATGAGCAGTGCCGGTTCGGCGACCTCGACCTGGCCGGCCTGCGCGGCGCTGTGGCCGTAGCCGATCGAGCCGGTGGGGAAGGGCAGGTCGAAGCGTTTGTCCCAGCCGTCGGCGGTCCAGACCTGTTCACGGCCGGCCACGTCGGCGATGTGGTCGTCCTGGACCCGGGCGAGGTGCCAGACCAGCCAGCCGACCGAGTTGGCCTCCTCGTCCAGGCGTACGGCCAGTTCCTCGGCGGTCAGGCCGTCGACGGCGGAGTGCACGACCTCCTGGATACGGCCGTAGGCGTCGGCGAGGACTTCAGCGGTGTTCATCAAGTGCTCCAGCGGCTTGTCGAAGGTGATTCCATGGTGCTTCCACCGAGGGAAATCCCCGCAGTCCTCGCATTGTTCCCGCCCGGCCCGCCGCCCGGGCGCACCCGCCACGCACAGGGCGTGCCCGCATTCATGGTTCGAACGCGGGCACGCCCCGGGCGCGTTCAGCTCTCCTCGCTGTCGATCCCTCCTCTCACGCCGTCAACCGGGCTTCCGCGCTCAGTTGTTGACGTCGATGGTGAAGGTGGACGTGGTGTTCTCGATGTCCACCGCGTTGTCGCTCTCGGTCAGTCCGTTGATCGTCACCGATCCGTCGGCCGGGCCCTGGCCCGCTTCCGGCTGCGGGTTCGCCCACAGACCGAAGCCGGACTTCGCGTCGTAGGTGTCACCGCTCTTGTGCGCGCCGGTCACCGACAGGTCGGTGATGGTGGTGTCCGTGATCGGGTTGAGCGGCGTGCTGCCGTTCCACTTGGTCTGGAACATCACGCCGGAGTAGGTCGGGTCGCTGATGTCGATGTCGCTGAGTCGCAGGCCCTGCAGCTTGAACTCCGCCGAGTAGATCCACAGTCCCGGGAAGGTCTGCGCGCCCCAGAAGTGGCCGCCGTCCCTGGCCAGCGTGATGTTGGAGAAGTTCGTCTGCGGCGAGGACTCGAAGCCCAGGGCGGGGATGCCGCCGAAGGCCAGCGACCCGATCGTCACACCCGGGTAGGTGAGGCTGTCGGCGATGTAGAGGTTGCTGAAGGTGTTGCCGCCACCGCCGTAGACCGCGAGGCCCGCGGCGCGCCACACGGTCTGCACGCTGAGGTTGGAGAAGGTGTTGCCGGTCTCCTGCTCGTTGTGGTTGTCGATCGCCGGGAACAGCGCGAAGCTGTCGTCGCCGGTGGACCGCGCCTCGTCGTTGCTGATCGTGTTGCCGGTGGAGCCGTTGGTCAGGTTGACGCCGTCCGCGAAGGTGTCCCGGATGCGCAGGTTCGTGAAGTGCGAGTCGTCGACGTTCGTCGCCCACACCCCGCAGATCATGTGCTCGACCCACAGGTTGTCGATGGTCAGGTCGGACACTCCGCTGAGGTCGAAGACCTTGCCCGGACCGTCGATCCGGCTGGTGTAGTTGCCGAAGAAGGCGAACCCGGTGAAGGTCGAACCGTCCGCGGTGCTCTGCACCGTGAAGCCGCCGTCGGTGTCCGACTGGGTCTGCGGCGTGGTGAACTGCGTGAGCCACGGGCCCGCGCCGATCACCTTGACCGCCCGCCCGTAGACGTTGAACTTGCTGGACACCTGGTAGGTGCCGGCGGGCAGGTAGACACCGAGCTTGGTGGTGTCCTGCCGCGCGGTGTCCAGCGCGTTCTGCACGTCCTGTTGGGTGAAGCCGGCCGGTACGACGTACTTCGTCGCGTCGGGGTTCGGCGTCGCGGTGACCTGCTCCAGGTCGATGTAGTCGATGTTGTAGTAGGCCGCGGTGTTCGCCGCGTCCTTCTGCAACCTGATGGTGTGACCGGCCGGCACGGTGGTGCCGAGCAGTACGTTCGCCTCGTCGTAGATGTGCCGCGGGCCGCCGGAGCCGGCCGACTTGGTGGGGCTCGCCTCGTCGCCGTACAGCCACTCGTACTTCGAGGTCAGGCTGATCGTCTTCAGCAGGGTCCCGTCGACGTAGACGTCCAGCGAGGTGGAGTCGGTGCCGTCGGGGATGTTGAAGCGGGTGACCAGCGTGTTGGTGTCCGCGCGGGTGGTCCACTGCACGTACTGGCCGTTGCCGCCCAGGTGCACGGCCTGCCGGCCGGACGCCTCGCCGGCCGGGTCGCCGATGGTGCGGTTCGGCCCGAGGACCGTCGCGCCGCCGCCGATCACGCCGTCCTCCGCCTCGTAGGCGTCGTACGGCATGTTGGCGCCGCGGCCCACGAAGAAGGACTGGTTGTCGGTGTTGTTGGCCTGCTTGATCGGCACCTCGTCGGCGTCGACCGCGACGACCGTCTTCACCGTGTACTTGCCGTTGACTGCCGTCCAACTGCCCAGGCTCACCGGGGCGGTGGTGGCGCCGACGGCGATCGCACCGCTGTAGGAGCCGGTGAGGGTCTTCACCACGCTGCCGCTGGTCGTGTCGATGACCGACACGGTGATGGCGTGCGCGCCGGAGGCCGAGGCGATAGTGCCCTGGTTCTTGATCGCCACCGTGAAGTTGGTGTTCTGGCCCGCGGACGGGTTGCCCGGCGACCAGGCGGTCACCGGCAGCAGGTCGGAGCTGTCGACCGGCTTGACCACCAGCGGGTTCGGCGCGGTGTAGTTGTTGTTGGTCTTGTTCTGCTCGATCACCAGGTTGGCCTCGTCGACCTTCGCGGTGAGCTGGTAGCTGCCGGAGTTCTCGGCGCCGATGTTCGCCGTGGCGGTGGTGCTGCCACCGGCCGCCAGGGCACCGACGTTCGCGGTACCGACCTTGGTGGTGCCCAGGTAGAAGTTGACGTTGGTCGCCGGTGCGGCGTTGGTGCCGATGTTCTGCACCGTGGCGCTCAGCGTGATCGGGTCGGTCTCCACCGGGGCGGCCGGAGACGCGGTCAGCGCGCTCACCGTCAGGTCCGGGTTGGGCCCGGGCACCCCGATGACCTGGACCTCGGCCGCCTGGCCGCCGCCCGCACCGGAGTTGTTGCTGAAGGTCAGCCGCACGTCGGCGACCCGCGCGGTGACCGGGATGGTCACGCTGTTGCCGGTGGCCGGGTCGAAGCTGTACTGCTTGGCCGCCGAGATCTGGCTGAAGTCGGTCGCGGACTGCTCGCGGCCGTCGATCTCGATGGTCTGGGTGCGCGCGCCCCAGGCGCTGGACGGGTTGAGCTTCACCACGACCTGGCTGGTGTCCACGTTCGCACCGAGCTTGATCGTCAGCGAACTGGTGCCGGTACCCTCCCAGTAGGTGCTGGTGTCGTCGTCGTTGGCGTTCGTGGCGACGAAGTTCTGCACCGTGGAGGAGGCCGTGATCGGCTTGCCGACGGCCTGGTTGGTGCCGTCGGTGGGTGAAGTGCCGTTACGGGTCACCGTGTTGCTGTTCGCCGACTCGTTGCCGGCCGCGTCCACGGCCCGTACGTAGTACGTGACGGTGGCGGTGTCCGGCTGGCTGTCGGTGTAGCTGAGGGTGTCGCCCGCGGTGGTGGCGGCCTTGGTGCCGTTGCGGAACACCTCGTAGCCGGTGACCGCGACATTGTCGCTCGCCGCGCTCCAGGTCAGCTTGATCTGGCCCGGGGCCGGCAGCGTGTAGGCCAGGTTGGTCGGCGCCGACGGGGGCTGGGTGTCGCCCGAAGTGCCGGTGCGCGTCACGCTGTTGCTGGCCGCGGACTGGTTGCCGGCCGCGTCGTGCGCCTTGACGGTGTACACCACGGTGGCCGTGTCGGGCTGGCTGTCGGTGTACGTCAGCACGTTGCCGGCCACCGAACTGCGCAGGGTGCCGTTGGCGTAGATGTCGTACCCGGTGACACCGACGTTGTCGGTGGAAGCGCTCCAGGTCAGCTTGATCTGGCCCGAAGCCGGTTGTGTGTAGGCGAGGTCGGTCGGCGCGGAGGGCGCCTGGGTGTCGCCGGTGGTCGGCCCGTACACCTCGAACTCGGAGATCTGGCCCGCGGCCCAGCCGGTGTTGCCGGTGACGTTCAGCCGGACGTAGCGGGTCGTGGTCGAGTCGAAGGTGATCGTCACCGTGTTGCCGGCGGCCGGGTCGAAGTTGTAGCCGGCCGAGGCGACGATGTCGGAGAAGGTGCTGCCGTCCGTGCTGCCCTGCACCGCCAGCGTCTCGGTACGGGCGGCCCACGAGGTGGCCGGCGGCAGCTTCAGCACGACCTTGTTCACCGGAACCGCGCTGCCCAGGTCCACCCGGAGCCATTGCGGGAAGGCGTTGTTGGCGCTCTCCCAGTAGGTGTTCGCGTCGCCGTCGACCGCGTTGCCGGACGGGTAGACGTCGTTGTGGCTCGACTCGGCGGTCGGGCGGCCCGCGGCGAGGTTGTCCGTGGAGGCGGCGGCCGCACGCACGGTCAACTCCGAGAGCTGCGCGGTCTTTCCGGCCGTGTTCGCCGACACCTCGGCCCGTACGTAGCGGGCCTTCTGCGCCGGGAAGGACACCTTGACCGTGTTGTCCTTGCCCGGGTCGAAGGTGTACTTCGCGGAGCTGACCAGCGTCTCGAAGCCGACCCCGTCCTCGCTGCCCTGCAACGACATGGTCTCGCTGCGCTTGCTCCAGGAGGCGGGCACCTTGAGCTGGATCTGGTCGACGACCTTGTCCTTGCCGAGGTCGATCTGGGCCCACTGCGGGAGAGCCTTGCCCGAACTCTCCCAGTACGTGCCCTGGTTGCCGTCGTTCAGGTGGGCGGCGGTGTTGCTCCCGTCGGTACTGCTGGCCGCGGCGGTCCTACCCGCGACCGCGTTCGATCCCCCCGCGGCGGTGGCGGGGATGGCCTGAACGCCCAACAGGAGCAGGCCGGCCGCGGTCACCCCCGCCACCAGCCGTGGAATGGAGCGCTTGGGTCTCATGGCGTCCCTCTGTGTCGTGGTCCGGATGAAGGAGACTCACTGACTGCACAATCCGAAACGTGCGGATCGAGCCATTGAAGTTGCACTGTTCCCATGCAGATCAATCGTGGATCTGCTCATAATTTGCGTACGTGCTGGCAGAGTGTTACAGACGCGCTACGGCGCCGTCTATCCTTGTGACAGCAACGATTCGCCTGCGGGCAACGGAAGTTGAACCACCCGCCCGCGACATCCATACGTTGAAGGGCCCCGACCGGTGGTGAGAGACCGGTACGGGGCCTTACGACCTGCAAACGGAGGGCGAGGACCCCTGCGATACGGCGTCAGCCGCGTGTCGGCGGGGTGCGCTCTGCCGGGAGGGGCCGGAGGCAAGGTGCGGCGCGCAGGCCGGGCAGGCGGACAGCGTCACGCCGGGGCCGCTCGCCCGCACGACGTAGCGCAACCGCGACCGGGGCAAGCGTCAGCCGCTCACCACGGCAGTAGACGGCGTCAGTCCCATCCGGGTGCGGTGGATCTCGTAGACCGGGTAGGTCACCGGTGCACCGTCCACCCGCCCCTGAAAGCCGGTGGTGCGGGTGAACCCGGCCTTGGCCAGCACGCGACCGGAGGCGGGGTTGTCGGGGTGATGCTTGGCGCTCAGCCGGTCCAGACGGGTGGCGGTGAACGCGTACGCGATGACCTGCCGGACGGCGGCGGTGCCGTACCCGCGCCCCCAACTGTCTTCCCGCAAGATGTAGCTCAAGGTGGCGTGACCAGCGCCACGGTCCCGGAACTTGATCACCCCGACCAGGTCATCACCGGCGGCGACACCGAAACACCACCGTACGCGGGGGCTCACCCGGGCCTGGGTCATAGCGGTGGCGACATAGGCGGTTGTCTCCGCGATGGTCATGGGGTGGCCGCGGGTGAAGGTGACGGAAGCGCCGCTGTAGATCCTTTGTACGGCCAAGACGTCGCCGGGGACCAGGCCCCGCAGCGTGATCACCGGGCCTCCTCGATGAGGGCGACCAGGTCGGCGGCGGGCCGCTCGTCGGCGACCGGTGCCATGCACGCAGTGATGATCGCCTCGAAGACGGGGAAGGACCACGGCCGGGCGTCATCGAATTGGAGGCGCTTCCCGGCGGCGATGGCCCTCAACTTGTCCGTCCGCGGGATGTCGTCGGCGTAGGGCACGGGGCGGTGTCCGGTCCAGCACCAGAACAGGGATGCGCCCAGTCCCCAGATGTCGGCCGGCGGTCGGGCCTGGATGTGGGTGTCTGTGGGGGTGGTCAGGAGGGCGTCGGCGATCTCGGGAGCGGTGGTGTGGGTCAAGGCGCCCCGGTACGGAAGACGACCCGTCAGCTCGGGCCCGCACGACAGGGCAAAGTCGAAGATGGAGGCGCGGCCGTCGGCAGTGACGAGGGCGTTGGTGGGCTGCACGTCGGCGTGGGCCCAACCGGCGGCGTGCAACCGTTCAAGCTGTCCCACCCAGGTTCGGGCGATGCCCAGAAGCCACGGCCGCACCGAGGCGTGGGCGCCCTCGGGGCCGCGTGCCAGGGCCATCGAGTTCCACAGGGGGGTTCCGTCGATCCAACGGACCGCCAGCCACCGGCCGCCCTCCCATCCGCCGGCATCGACCCGGTACCCGGGACTGAGGGCGCCCGCGTCGGCGAGGGCGAGCAGGTGCCGGTCCTCCTGGGCCAACTCCACGGCTTTGTCACGTCCAGACGCGGCCTCGGGGTTGTTGGCCTTCAACGCCGCAGTGCCCCGGGAACCCATGACCTTCCAAGCACGGGAGCCTCGCCGATCACTGAGCAGATCGCAGGTGACCGGACCCAACAGCTGCTCCAGAGCTGCTACTGCCTCGACGGGAGGTGCTGCGCCCATAGTCTGATGTCCTTCCAGTCGTGCCCGATGCGCGTCTCCGGTTCAGTCGTCCTCGCCGAACTGCCTGCGGAACGCGGCCCGTACCGGGGACGATGCGCGTAGCACCGCGCTCTTCCCGCTGAGCCGGCGCCGCATCATCGCCAGCCGCGGATGCCGCTCGCTCATCTCGCCGGACTGCCGGTCCAGTTCCTCCACCAGCCGCTCGGAGCGCTTCTCCACGGCGAGTTCGTCCAGGATGCGGTCCACCTCCGCGAGCAGCGCCCCGTGCAACTGCCACTGCCGCGGATGCGACTGCACCCCGGCCAGCAGCAGGTCCGCCACCCGGTCCCGGACCAGCGCGGCGTCGGAGAGCGCCTCCGCGAGCCGCTCCTCGGCGGTCTGCGCGTTCGCCGATACCTGGGTGGTGATCAGCACCGCGAAGCTCTCGACAGCGCCCGCCACATGGTCGAACAGCCGCTCCAGCTCGCGGCCGATCTCGTCCGGGAAGAGCGGTTCACCGGTGCGTTTCTTGGCCAGGTCGGTGAGCGTGCGCGAGAGCACCCGCAGCACCACCGCGCAGATCTCCAGGGTGTCCAGCCCGGTGCGCAGCACCACCCGGGACAGCAGCCCCTCGCGCACCCGGGGGTTGAACCGCAGGCTGTCCTCGGCCTGCCGCAGCGACGCGTCCACCTCGGTGATGTCGTGGTCGACCTCGCGCGCCTCGTGCAGCCGGGCCGCCGCGCGCTCGACCGACAGGTGCCCGGCGACCTGCCCGCCGATGTCGCGGAAGAGCCCGCCCATCCGGTGCGCCATCTCCTCGATCGACCCGCCCGCGGACTGTACCCACACCGGTGGGGCGAACAGCAGGTTGAACAGCAGGCCGACCGCGGCGCCGATCAGCGTCTCGTAGATACGGTCCCAGGCGGCGCTGCCCACCTTGGTGACGCCGAGCACCAGCATCGCGGAGATCGCCACCTCCGCCTCGAAGTCCCCCACCCGCACCACCCGCCCGACGAGCAGCGCGGTGAGGATGATCAGACCGAGACTCCACCAGCTCAGCCCGACCAGCGAGCTGAAGGCGATCGCGATGACCACGCCGACCACGACCGCGTTGACCCGCTGGATGCTGGTCAGGAAGGTGGAGTAGAGGGTGACCTGGACCACCAGCAGGGCGGTGAGCGGCGCGGTCAGCGGGACCGGATGCGGCAGCAACCAGATCGCGACGAGGTAGGAGATGACGGCCGCGGCCGTGGACCGGAGGATCTGTGTGACCGCCGGCTCCGCGGTCCAGCGGACCAGCTTGACCATCGGTTCTGGTACGTCGGGCATCCCGTGCCCTTTCCCGCTCTCGGCGATCTCACTGCTGCCGGGTCAGCCTAGGGTCGATCTCCACCCGGGCAGGTCATGGCGCGCGGGCGGCCGCCGGCCCCCGGATCTCCGCCGGGCCTTCGGCGCAGCGGTCCGGGTTCGGCCGGACATCCCTCCGGCGCGCCGCGTCAAGGTCTTGGACACATCAACTGCCAACGGCACCAATCTCGTTCACTTTCTTGACGGGTCAGCAACAGCGCCGTAATCATCACAACATTCAGAGAGCGCTCTCTCACCCGCGACATCCAGGAGAAGGTCGTGACTGGCAACCCCCCACATCTGCCCGGACCCACCCCCAGACGTTTTTCCCGTTCCCTCATCTTCGCGTGTGTCGCGGCGCTGGTCGCCGCCTTCGCACTGGCGATCACCCAGACCCCGGCGCGGGCCGCGGGCACGCTGCTGTCGCAGGGGAAGCCGGCCACGGCCTCCTCGACCGAGAACGTCGGCACCCCGGCCTCCGCCGCGGTGGACGGCGACAACGGCACCCGCTGGTCCAGCGCCGCATCCGACCCGCAGTGGCTCCAGGTCGACCTCGGCGCCACCGCGACGCTCGACTCGGTCACCCTCAACTGGGAGGCCGCGTACGCGAAGGCGTACCAGATCCAGACCTCCGCAGACGGCACCAACTGGACGAGCGCCTACTCGACCACCACCGGCAAGGGCGGCACGGAGACGGTTTCCGTAAACGGTTCCGGGCGCTATGTCCGGCTGTATACGACACAGCGCGCCACCCAGTACGGCGTGTCGCTGTGGGAGTTCCAGGTGCACGGCACCGCCGGTGGCGGTGACGGGGGCACCACTCCCCCGCCCGGCGACGCGACGCTGCTCTCGTACGGCAAGCCCGCCACCGCCTCCTCGTACCAGGACGACGGGAACTGCGGCGGCTGCACCCCGGCGAAGGCGTTCGACCACGACCCGGCCACCCGCTGGGCGACCAGCGACGTGACCGGCTGGGTGGACCCCGGCTGGATCCAGGTGGACCTGGGCGCGACCGCGCACATCACCCAGGTGGTCCTGCAGTGGGACCCGGCGTACGCGACCTCGTACCAGATCCAGACCTCCGCAGACGGCACCAACTGGACGAGCATCTACTCGACCACCACCGGCAAGGGGTTCAAGGAGACCCTGGACGTCGACGGCACCGGCCGCTACGTGCGGATGTACGGCACCGCGCGCAGCAACGGCTACGGCTACTCGCTGTACGACTTCGACGTGTACGGCACCGGTGGCGACCCGACGGCGCCGCCGGCCGCGCCGCCGAACCCGGGCAACCCCGAGAAGGTCGTCTTCGACGACGAGTTCGACGGACCGGCGGGCAGCGAGCCGGACTCCTCGAAGTGGAGCCAGGACCCCGGCAACGGGCAGAACGGCGAGCTGGAGACGTACACCAACGGCGACAACACCAAGATGGACGGCAACGGCAACCTGGTGATCGAGGCGGACAAGACCTCGACCGGGTACACCTCGGGCCGGATCAACACCTCGGACCACTTCAACTTCACCTACGGGCACGTGGAGGCCCGGATCAAGGTGAGCGGCACGCAGGGTTTGTGGCCGGCGTTCTGGCTGCTGGGCTCGAACTTCAAGACCGGCACGCCGTGGCCGCAGTGCGGTGAGATCGACATCATGGAGCACGTCGGCAGCGTGCCGGACGCGGTCTACTCGACGCTGCACGCACCGGCGTACAACGGCGGCAACGGCGACGGCTCGCCGTACACCGTGGCCGGCAGCGACTTCGCCACGGACTACCACACCTACGCGCTGGACTGGGACTCCGGCCACATGACGTTCTCGGTGGACGGCAACGCCTTCTTCACCGTGGACAAGGCCAACCTGGAGCAGACCAGGGGCCCTTGGATCTACGACCACCCGTTCTACATCATCCTCAACAACGCGGTGGGCGGTGACTGGCCCGGAGCCCCTGACGCCACCTCCGTCTTCCCGCAGAAGATGCTGGTCGACTACGTGCGCGTTTCGCAGTAGCGGCAGCCGGCCCCCGGCCGCTCACCGCCGGTGCCGCTCCGGCGCCGAACCTTCCCCGGCGGGCTCCTCCCCGGAGGGGCCCGCCGGGTCGGGTGCGATCCCGGCATCCCGCCGGACATGATCGCCCAACCCCCTTGTCCCCGCCGTTGGTTCAGGCCAATAGTGGAGGACCACATTCCTACCGACGGGTACGCGGGTGGTGCGGCCGCACCACCCGCGCCCCCCATCCCGCAGGAGGAGTACGTGCTCTCTCGACGATCCTTCGTCAAGGCGGTCGGCACCACCGGCCTTGCCGCGGCGGCGAGTTCCGCGGCGGGCTTCGCCGTCCTCGCGCCCCGCGCGTCCGCCGCCGGTGTCTCGCTGCCGGTCTCGCTCGCGAACAGGTCGGGCAGCAACACCGTCTACGCCTACATCAGCGGCTCCGACGACTCCGGCTGGCCGGGCTTCGTCGGCGCCGACGGCGCCTTCAACCGGCTGTCCAACCCCTCGTCGCCGGTCACCCCCGTCCCCGACTACGCGATCCCGCTGGGCGGTTCGGGCTCGGCGGCGACCACGGTCACCCTCCAGGAGTACGTGATCGGCGGGCGCGTCTGGTTCTCGATCGACGACCGTATCCAGTTCTTCGTCAACCCCGGCGGCGTACCGGGCCTGGTGCAGCCCGGGTTCACCAGCACCGACCCCAACTGGCAGACCCAGTGGACGTTCGCCGAGTTCACCTACAACAGCGCCAACCTCTACGCCAACATCAGCTACGTGGACATGGTCGCCCTGCCGATCGCGATGGCCAGCACCGGCGCGAGCGGCAACCAGTCGGTGAGCCCGCTGCCGGACGGCGCGCTCGCCTCGATCATCTCCGGGCTACAGGCCCAGCACGCGGCCGACGGCGCCCCCTGGGACCAGCTGGTCGCCACCAACTCCGGCGGCGCGCCGCTGCGGGTGCTCGCCCCGTCCCACTCCCCGACCGACTTCGGCGGCTACTGGGACCCCTACCTCGACGCGGTCTGGAGCCACTACGCCTCGACCCCGCTGACCATCAACGCCCAGGGCAGCTCCGGCACTTACTCCGGCCCGGTGTCCGGTGACGCGTTCGTCTTCGCCGGGCTGAACGACAACGGGGTGCCGTTCACCAGGCCCAGCGCCGTGGACATCTTCGGCTGCGCCGGCGGACCGCTCTACAACTCCGGTTCGGACGCCCGCGGCGCCGTCGCGGCCCGCCTGGCCGCAGCCCTCAACCGCAGTTCGCTGCTGGTCCCCGGCGGCGACAACCAGCCCGACGGCGTCACCCCGTCCGCGTACTACCAGGACCCGGTGACCAACCACTACGCCCGGCTGGTCCACCAGTACGCCTCGATCGGCTACGCCTTCCCCTACGACGACGTCGGCCCGACCGGCGCGGCCCCGGTCGACGGCCACCTCCAGGACCCCGCGCCGACGTCCTGGAACCTGACGCTGGGGAACGCGGGCGCGTAGCAGCGCCCCGCCGCGGCCTGCCCCGGCAGATCCCGCCCACCGGATCGGCCCAACGGTGCCCCCGACCCGTTCGGGGGCACCTCCCGTGTCGAGCGCCGAGCCGCGGGGCATGGGCCCCGCCCTCCCTGCGTACCGCCCATCGGCCGGTCCATGACGCCCGGCCCGCCACCGCCGCGGTTCGCGGCATGCTCGTCGACCCCCGCATCGAGGCCGCAGGCCGGACCGCCGCAGGCCGGACCGCCGCCGGACGGACCGCCGCCGGACGGACACGGCGCCGGACGGACACGGCGCCGACCGGCGATGCCCCCGGACAGCCCCCTTCCGGCGACGGATGAGCGCGGCGCCGGCGGGTAACGCCCGCGGCCGCTCGTCGGCCATGCCCCGCGCCCGGCCCTCAGCCGGATGGCCCAGGTGGCGGCGGACGGGGAGGCACGGTGCGTGGCGCGCCCTCCCGCCGCCCGGCCGCGGCCCGCACGCCGCGCTCCGCACCTGTTCGCACCGCGCCGACCTGCGGCGGAAGCCGGCGTCCCGGGGCGCCGGTGGGCGTTCGCGTGCCGGTCCGGGCGCCGTGGCGCCGTGAGAATACAGCGGCCGCCACGTAACGTGACCATCAGCGGCGGAACGGCCTGGGTGCCGGACGCCGGGCGCGGCAGTTCCGAGGAAGCTGAGGCGGGTGTGGCGATGAGCGGTCCCGGACACGGCGACGACGTCGCACCGGCCGGTGCCACCGACGCGCTGCGGCTGGCGGTGCTGGATGCCGCGGAGGGGTTGGGTGAGGCGGACGTCCTGCGGCTCGCGGTGCAGCAGTGCGTCGCCGCGCTGGGCGGGCTCGGCGGCCTGGCGCACCTGGCCGGCCGAGAGCACGGCACGCTCCGCCTGGCGGCGGCCGGCGGCGTACCCGACCCGGTGGCGCGCGCCTGGGAGCGGGTCGACGACCACCGCCTCGCGCCCGTACGCGCGATGGACCGGCGGCAGGTGCAGTGGTCGCCGCGCTGGCCCGACGAGCCGCGCCCGCACACCCCGGGTCACCCCGGCACTGCTGAGGCCGAGGTCGGCGGCCACCCCGCAGGGCACCCGGCGGGGCGCCCCACCGGCCGCGATCGGCGCGGGCCCGCGAACGGCAGGAGCGGCACGAACGGCGTACCGCCCGGCCTGCGCGTGTGCGGCCTGCTGTCCGCGCCGATCCTGGTGGACGGCTCCTCCGTGGGCGTGCTGTCGGTGCTCACGGAGCGCGAACCCGCGCCCGACCGGAAGCGGTTCCTCGCCGATGTGGCGGCGCTGGTGGGCGTACGGCTGCCGGTCGCCCGGCGGTGGCGCAGCGGCACCACCCCGTGGTGGCAGGAGCCGCAGGTCATCGGCGGGCAGGTGATGCGGCAGATCAGCGTCGGGACGTGGAGCTGGGAGCTGGACAGCGGGCTGCTCGACATCGACGAAGTCACCGCGGGCCTGCTGGAGTTGGCCGGCCTCGACCCGAACGCCTGGGACCACCGGATCGAGACGTGGATGGAGCGCATCCACCCCGACGACCGGCCCGGGGTGCAGGAGGCGATCGAGGAGTCGCTGGCCGACGGCCGGCCGTACGCGGTGGAGTACCGCGTCCTGGACGACGCCGGGCGGGTCAACTGGCTTGAGCTGCGGGCCGCGTGCGAGCGCGACGAGAGCGGCCGGGCGGTGCGGATGGTCGGCACCGTGTGGAACGTCACCGCGCGCCGCAACCAACTGGAGTGGCTTGCCGGGCTGTTGGAGCTCAACCCGGACCCGATCTACGTAGTGGCCGCCGACAACCGGGTGCAGTGGGCGAACCTGACCGCGCGCGAACTCGGCGGGGGCGACGGCGAGGAGCTCATCGGCCGTACCCCATGGGAGGCCGAGCCGATGCTGCGCGACCGCGGGCTGCCCGAACTCCTCGACCGGGCCAGGGCCGCGCCCGGCTCCGGGGCCACCCTGGAGGTCGACGTCGAGCGCACACCCCCGCACGGCAGGGCGTCGTACCTGGTCAGGGCGGTGGAGATCGGCGGTTTCGTGTCGATCCAGATGTCCGACACGACCGAGCGGCGGCGCGCGGAACAGGCGGCCGCCGAGCGCGGCCGGCAGGTCGCGGACCTCAACGCGGCGCTGGTCCGCGCGCTCAACACCCAGGACGTGGTCGCCGCGGTCGTGCAGCACGTACTGCCGCTGGTGCACGCCGACGGACTGGTCGTCCACGACCTGACCGGGTCCTCGCCGCGGCTGATCGGCGACACCGGCTTCTCCCCCGCCCTGGTCGAGGAGTTGCACGCCCTGCAACTGCGGCAGGCGTCGCAGCAGCCGCCGGCGGAAGGCACGGGGGCGGGGGCGGGCGCCGAGACGGGCACCGGG
>NZ_JACEGK010000072.1:0-20105 GCF_056859195.1 Streptomyces sp. NH27 | reverse complement strand
TTCCTCGGCGACCAGCTCATGCGGTTCAGCGCCGACCTGTGGAGCGGCTCGGCCGGTGTGCTGCTCTTCCTGACGCAGCTGCTGGACCCCGCGCCCGACCCGCTGTTCACCGTGGACGCGCTCGCCGACCGCATCGTCCAACCGCGCCGCACCCTGTTCCTGCTGGCCCTGGTCTGCGGCGGCTACACCACCGGGGCCTCGCTCGGCTGGGGGAACCATGAAGTCGCCCTGGTCATGGGCGATTTCGGGCTCGCCGCCGCCGCGGCCGCCGCGTCCGTCTCCGCGCTGCTGTACGCACGCCGTGCCGCCGGCCCGCACCGCCTGGCCTGGCTGCTGTTCGCCTGTTCCTCGGCGATGACCGCCTGCGGCAACGGCATCTGGGGTTGGTACGAAGTGGTGCTGCGCCGCCCCGTGCCGCAGACCTCCGCCGCCGACTTCTGCTTCCTGATGTTCGCCCCGCCCGCGATCATCGGACTCCTGGTGCTCGCCAAACGTCCGGTGACCAGAGCAGGTTGGGTGTGCCTCGCACTGGACACCTGGCTGATCGGCGGCTCGCTGCTCACCTTGTCATGGAGCCTGGCGCTGGCCCGCGCCGCCGCGATCGACGGGCCGAGTACCGCCCGAATGGCCCTGTCGCTGGCGTACCCGCTGCTGGACATCGTGCTGGTGAGCATGGTGCTCGCGCTGCACTTCCGGCGCGCCGGGGTCAACCGCGCCGCGGTCAACACCGCGATCGCCGCCCTCGCACTCACGGTGCTGTGCGACGCCCTGTTCACCTCCCCGCTGCTGCGGGCGCACTACCGCTCGGGGCAGGTGCTCGACGCGGGCTGGTTCGCCGGCAGCCTGCTGCTGGCGTACGCCCCGTGGGTCGGCGCGCGGCTGTACGCACACGCGCAGCCGTCCCGCAGGGCCGGCGCCACCACCCGCAGGGTCGCCACCTCGCTGACCGCGCTGATGCCCTACCTGGCCGCCGCGGTCTGCACCCTCGGCATCCTCTACAACGTGATCACCGGCCAGAAGTGCGACCGCGTCGTGCTGCTCACCGGCTGCACCGTCGTGATGGCCCTGGTGGTCCGGCAGGGCATCATGCTGCTCGACAACATCTCGCTCACCCAGGAACTGGCCCACAAGGAGAGCCACTTCCGCTCCCTGGTGCAGGGCTCCAGCGACGTCATCATGATCGCCGCGCCCACCGGCGTGCTGCGGTACGTCAGCCCCGCCGCGCAGGGGGTGTACGGCCGGGACCCGGAGGAGATGGTCGGCACCGAACTGGCCGCCCACATCCACCCCGACGACCTGGGCCGGGTCCTGCACGAGGTGCGCCGCTTCCTGGCCGCCCCGCCCGGCGAGGAACCGTCGACGCGCATCGAGTGCCGTATCCGGGCCCACCGTTCGGGCCGCTCCGACCGCTCTGAACGGCCCCGTGGCGGCTCCGGCGAGCGCGCCCGCGGCGGCCGGCACGGCTGGCTGGACATCGAGTCCAGCGTCACCCGCTACCAAGGCGGCCTGATCTTCAACAGCCGCGACATCACCGAACGCGTCCGGTTGCAGGCCCAGTTGCAGCACAACGCGTCGCACGACCCGCTCACCGACCTGCCCAACCGCGCCCTGTTCCTCGAACGGCTCGGCCGGGCGGTCGGCGGCCGCCGGTCCGGTGACGCCAGGGCCGCCGTGCTCTACGTCGACCTCGACGGCTTCAAGGCGGTCAACGACACGGTCGGCCACCAGGCGGGCGACGACCTGCTCATCCAGGCCGCCCGCCGGCTGCGGGACACCCTCCGCTCCGGCGACATCGCGGCCCGGCTCGGCGGCGACGAGTTCGCCGCGCTCATCTCGGGCCCGGGCCCGGACGCCGGCCCGGCCGCACACCCGGCCCCGTATCCGGCACACACCGCGTACTCGGGGCACGCCGCCGACCACCCCGGCTACCCCGTCGGCCACCCGACGTGTCCGGCCCACCCCGGCGGCCATGCCGGCCACTCCACGTCCCTGGGGCGAGGTCCGATCCCGGGGCCCCGCGCGGCCCCCACCGAGCCGCCGTCCGGCCCCGGAGCCGGCGCCAACCCCGGCTCCGGTCCAGGCACGAGCCCCGGTTCCGGCCCGGCCCGCGCTGTCGAGGACCGCGTCCGCGACATCGCCGACCGGCTGCGTGCCGTGCTTTCCGAGCCCTATCGGGTGGACGGCGTCGAGGTCCGGGTCGGCGCGAGCGTCGGCATCGCCTTCGCCGAGCCCGGCGCCGCACCCGGCGACGTGATGCGCCACGCCGACCTGGCGATGTACCGCGCCAAGCAGTCCGGCAAGGGCCGCGTGGAGCTGTACGCCCCCCGGCTCCAGGCCGACGCCGTGCGCCGCACCGAACTCGCCGGCCGGGTCAGGAAGGCGCTCGACGACGGCGAGTTCACCCTGCTGCACCAACCCGTCGTGGAGCTGGCCGGCGGCCGGATCACCGGCGTGGAGGCCCGCCCCCGCTGGCGCAGCCCGCAGGGCATACTCTCCACCCCCGCCGAGTTCCTGCACTCCGGCGGCGATGGCGAGCGCGGCTTAGAGACGGCGCGGCTGCTCGACCGCCTGCTGGACCAGGCCGTCGAACAGGCCGCGCTGCGCTACGGCGCCGGCCACCCTGTCCCGGTCACCGTCCGGCTGTCCGCGCGCCGCCTGCTGCACCGCGACCCGCCGGTCACCGGCATCGAGAGCCTGCTGGCCCGCCATGAGCTGCCGCCCAGCGGCCTGGTGGTCGAGCTGACCGGCGGCGACCCGCGGATCGCGCCGGAGGAGCTGGAGCGCCGGCTGGCCGGCCTGCGCCGGCTCGGGGTGCGGATCGCGCTCGGTGGCTTCGCCGCCGGATACGGTTCGCTGGGCGCCCTGCGCACCCTGCCGGTCGACGTGATCAAACTCGACCGCGCCTTCACGGAAGGCGTAGTCGAGTCCGGCCGGCTGCACAAGATCACCCGCGGCCTGCTGGGCATCGCCGCCGACCTCGGCATCCGCACCGTCGCCGACGGCATCGACCGCCCCGAGCAGCTCCAGGCGATGCGCGAGATGGGCTGCGCGCAGGGCCTGGGCATGGCCTTCTCCGGCCCGCTCGACGAGCACCACCTGCGCGGCTCGCTGGCCCGCGGCGGCTACCCGGTCTGCTCGAATGCTGAGACGCCCGTCCCACCGGCTTGACACCCGAGTGGGGGCGGGAGGAGGGTCAGAGCCATGCGCACCCGAATTCTCGTACTTGGAAAGCGCGTCGGCTGACCGAGGCATCATCCGCCTCGCACCGCACCGGCGCGCTCCCCTCGCTTGCCTCACGGCACGAGGGGTTTTTTGTTGCCCGGCACCGGAACGCCGGCGCACCCACCGCAGTACCAGAGCACCGACGCACCACCGCAAACCCTCATCTTCGAGAGAAGAGAACGCAGATGACCGAGCAGGCCACCGGGTCCCACCACCCGCAGCGGAGCCGCAGCGCGGCGCCCGCCGCCCCCGCGGAGCGCATGACTGGTGCACAGGCCCTCATCCGCTCCCTCGAGGCCGTCGGCGCCGACACCGTATTCGGTATCCCGGGCGGCGCGATCCTGCCGGCGTACGACCCGTTGATGGACTCCGCCAAGGTCCGCCACGTGCTGGTCCGCCACGAGCAGGGGGCCGGCCACGCCGCCACCGGCTACGCGCAGGCCACCGGCAAGGTCGGCGTGTGCATGGCCACCTCGGGCCCGGGCGCGACCAACCTGGTCACCCCGATCGCCGACGCGCACATGGACTCCGTGCCGATCGTGGCCATCACCGGCCAGGTCGCCTCGAAGTCCATCGGTACCGACGCCTTCCAGGAAGCGGACATCTGCGGCATCACCCTGCCGATCACCAAGCACAACTTCCTGGTCACCGACCCGGCCGAGATCCCGCGCACCATCGCCGAGGCGTTCCACATCGCCGGCACCGGCCGCCCCGGCCCGGTGCTGGTCGACATCGCCAAGGACGCGCTGCAGAACCAGACCACCTTCAGCTGGCCGCCGCAGCAGGACCTGCCCGGCTACCGCCCGGTGACCAAGCCGCACGCCAAGCAGATCCGCGAGGCCGCCCGGCTGATCAACGAGGCCCGCCGCCCGGTGCTGTACGTCGGCGGCGGCGTGCTCAAGGCCCACGCCACCGCGGAACTGCGCATCCTCGCCGAGCTGACCGGCGCGCCCGTCACCACCACCTTGATGGCGCTCGGCGCGTTCCCCGACAGCCACCCGCAGCACGTCGGCATGCCCGGTATGCACGGCGACGTCTCCGCGGTCACCGCGCTGCAGAAGTCCGACCTGATCATCGCGCTCGGCGCCCGCTTCGACGACCGCGTCACCGGCCGGCTGGACACCTTCGCGCCGTACGCGAAGGTCGTGCACGCCGACATCGACCCGGCCGAGATCTCCAAGAACCGGGTCGCCGACGTGCCGATCGTCGGCGACGCCCGCGAAGTGCTCGCCGACCTCATCGTCGCCGTCCAGGCCGACCACGAGGCCGGCCACCGCGGCGACTACACCGACTGGTGGCGGCAGCTGTCCTTCTGGCGCAACACCTACCCGCTCGGCTACGAGGTGCCCGACGACGGCAGTCTCTCCCCGCAGCAGGTCATCGAGCGGATCGGGCAACTCGCCCCCGAAGGAACCCTGTTCGCGGCCGGAGTCGGCCAGCACCAGATGTGGGCCGCCCAGTTCATCAAGTACGAGCAGCCCGGCACCTGGTTCAACTCCGGCGGCGCCGGCACCATGGGTTACGCGGTGCCCGCCGCGATGGGCGCCAAGGCGGGCCGTCCCGACGCCACCGTGTGGGCGATCGACGGCGACGGCTGCTTCCAGATGACCAACCAGGAACTGACCACCTGCGCCCTGAACAACATCCCGATCAAGGTCGCCATCATCAACAACGGCGCCCTCGGCATGGTCCGCCAGTGGCAGAACCTCTTCTACGGCGAGCGGTTCTCCAACACGGTGCTGCACTCCGGCGCCGAGAGCGTGCCCGGTTCCACCCAGGGCGTCGGCTCCATCCAGAACCGCGGCACCCGGGTGCCGGACTTCGTCAAGCTCTCCGAGGCGATGGGCTGCATCGGACTGCGTTGCGAGTCCGCCGACGAGCTGGACGCGGTCATCGCCAAGGCGAACGAGATCAACGACCGCCCGGTGGTCGTGGACTTCATCGTGCACGAGGACGCCATGGTCTGGCCGATGGTCGCCGCCGGTACCTCCAACGACGAGATCATGGCGGCCCGAGACGTTCGCCCTGACTTCGGCGACGCGGCGGAGGACTGACACCCGAGCGCCCGTGGCGGGCGGCCGAGGAACGAGGCCGTCCGCACAGGGAGCGAGTAGGAAGTCCGACCGAAAGAGCGGTCGACCGACCTCCCACGAAGGAAACCGAATCCATGTCCAAGCACACCCTTTCCGTCCTGGTGGAGAACAAGCCCGGCGTCCTGGCCCGGATCACCGCGCTCTTCTCCCGCCGCGGCTTCAACATCGACTCGCTCGCGGTCGGCACCACCGAGCACCCCGAGATCTCGCGGATCACCATCGTCGTCAACGTGGTGGACCAACTGCCGCTCGAACAGGTCACCAAGCAGCTCAACAAGCTGGTCAACGTGCTGAAGATCGTCGAGCTCGACTCGTCGGCGGCGGTCGCGCGTGAACTCGTTCTGGTGAAGGTGCGGGCCGACAACGAGACCCGCTCGCAGATCGTGGAGATCGTGCAGCTCTTCCGCGCCAAGACCGTCGACGTCTCCCCGGAGGCCGTCACCATCGAAGCCACCGGCGGCGCCGACAAGTTGGAGGCCATGCTCAAGATGCTGGAGCCGTTCGGCATCAAGGAGCTGGTCCAGTCCGGCACCATCGCCATCGGCCGCGGCGCCCGCTCCATCACCGACCGGAGCCTGCGCGCGCTCGACCGTTCCGCGTGACGCATCCGGATCGGGCCGGCGCGGGTGATCCGCGCGCCGGCCGATCCGCATGGCGAGACCCCGAAACCCCCTTCCGCCCACCCGTCGTACGGTGGGCCGTACCAACCGATCCAAGGAGAGACCCGAAGTGGCCGAGCTGTTCTACGACGACGACGCAGACCTGTCCATCATCCAGGGCCGCAAGGTCGCGGTCATCGGCTACGGCAGCCAGGGCCACGCCCACGCGCTGTCGCTGCGTGACTCCGGCGTCGATGTGCGCGTCGGTCTGCACGAGGGCTCCAAGTCCAAGGCGCAGGCCGAGGAGCAGGGCCTGCGCGTGGTGACGGTCGCCGAGGCCGCCGCCGAAGCCGACGTCATCATGATCCTGGTGCCCGACCCGATCCAGGCCCGCGTCTACGAGGACTCCATCAAGGACAACCTCAAGGACGGCGACGCCATCTTCTTCGGCCACGGCCTCAACATCCGCTACGACTTCATCAAGCCGCCGGCCGGCGTGGACGTCTGCATGGTGGCCCCGAAGGGCCCGGGCCACCTGGTCCGCCGTCAGTACGAGGAAGGCCGCGGCGTGCCGTGCATCGTGGCCGTCGAGCAGGACGCCACCGGCAAGGCGTTCGCGCTCTCGCTCTCCTACGCCAAGGGCATCGGCGGCACCCGCGCCGGCGTCATCAAGACCACCTTCACCGAGGAGACCGAGACCGACCTCTTCGGCGAGCAGGCGGTGCTGTGCGGTGGCACCTCCGCGCTGGTCAAGGCGGGCTTCGAGACCCTGGTCGAGGCCGGTTACCAGCCGGAGATCGCGTACTTCGAGTGTCTGCACGAGCTGAAGCTCATCGTGGACCTGATGTACGAGGGCGGCCTGGAGAAGATGCGCTGGTCGGTCTCCGAGACCGCTGAGTGGGGCGACTACGTCACCGGCCCGCGGATCATCAACGAGAACACCAAGGCCGAGATGAAGAAGATCCTCGGCGAGATCCAGGACGGCACCTTCGCCAACAACTGGATCGCCGAGTACAACGCGGGCCTGCCGAAGTACAACGAGTACAAGAAGGCCGACGAGGATCACCTGCTGGAGACCACCGGCCGGAAGCTGCGCAAGCTGATGAGCTGGGTGGACGAGGAGGCGTAAGGCCGCGCCGGGGGCACCCCCCAGGCGATGCCGGAGGGGCGTCGCTTCGTACCACCGGCCGGTCCCCTGAACAGGGGAGTACCGGCAGGCTTTGTACGAAGCGACGCAACCCTTGTGGGTGATCCTTCCATTTCGGCAATGGCGCTGGTTCACCCCGCCGATAGACTTCCTCAACAAGCGCGTCAGGCTCACAGCGTCGTGCGTCTTCCACGCGGCATGCCAATCCCGCCCTCCCAGGAGCGGCCCCACGGGACCGGCCGCCCCCGCAGGAACATGTGAGGACCACGTGAGCCAGAAGCCTGTCGTACTCATTGCAGAAGAGCTGTCGCCGGCCACGGTCGACGCGCTCGGCCCGGATTTCGAGATCCGGCACTGCAATGGCGCGGACCGAGCCGAACTGCTGTCCGCGATCACCGATGTCGATGCGATCCTGATTCGCAGCGCCACCAAAGTCGATGCCGAGGCGGTCGCCGCCGCGGGCAAACTGCGGGTCGTCGCCCGTGCAGGCGTCGGCCTGGACAACGTCGACGTGGCCGCCGCCACCAAGGCCGGCGTGATGGTCGTGAATGCCCCGACCTCCAACATCGTCACCGCCGCCGAACTCGCCTGCGGCCTGATCGTCGCCACCGCCCGCAACATCGCGCCCGCCAACGCGGCGCTGAAGGCCGGCGAGTGGAAGCGCAACAAGTACACCGGCGTCGAGCTGAGCGAGAAGACCCTCGGCGTGGTGGGCCTCGGCCGGATCGGCGTCCTAGTCACCCAGCGGATGTCCGCCTTCGGGATGAACGTCGTCGCGTACGACCCCTACGTACAGCCGGCCCGCGCCGCCCAGATGGGCGTCAAGCTGCTCACCCTGGACGAGCTGCTGGAGGTCTCCGACTTCATCACCGTCCACCTGCCGAAGACCCCCGAGACGCTCGGTCTGATCGGCGACGAGGCGCTGCACAAGGTCAAGCCGTCGGTGCGGATCGTCAACGCCGCGCGCGGCGGGATCGTCGACGAGGAGGCGCTGGCCGCCGCGCTCAAGGAGGGCCGGGTGGCCGGCGCGGGCCTGGACGTCTACGCGAAGGAGCCGTGCACCGACTCCCCGCTCTTCCAGTTCGACAACGTGGTGGCGACCCCGCACCTGGGCGCCTCCACCGACGAGGCACAGGAGAAGGCGGGCATCGCGGTCGCCAAGTCGGTGCGGCTCGCGCTCGCCGGTGAACTGGTGCCGGACGCGGTCAACGTGCAGGGCGGCGTCATCGCCGAGGACGTCAAGCCCGGCCTGCCGCTCGCCGAGAAGCTGGGCCGGATCTTCACCGCGCTGGCCGGCGAGGTCGCCGCCCGCCTCGACGTCGAGGTCTGCGGCGAGATCACCCAGCACGACGTGAAGGTGCTCGAACTCAGCGCGCTCAAGGGCGTGTTCGAGGACGTCGTGGCCGAGACGGTGTCGTACGTCAACGCGCCGCTGTTCGCGCAGGAGCGCGGGGTGGAGGTTCGCCTCACCACCAGCTCCGAGTCGCCCAACCACCGCAACCTCGTCACCGTGCGCGGCACCCTCGCCGACGGCACCGAGGTGTCGGTGTCCGGCACGCTGGCCGGCCCGAAGAACCTGCAGAAGGTCGTCGCGGTCGGCGACGAGGACGTCGACCTCGCGCTCGCCGACCACATGGCCTTCCTGCGCTACACCGACCGCCCGGGCATCGTCGGCACCATCGGCCGCATCCTCGGTGAGGTCGGCGTCAACATCGCCGGCATGCAGGTCGCCCGCGCGGCCGCCGGCGGCGACGCCCTGGTGGCCCTCACCGTCGACTCCACGATCCCGGCCGGTGTCCTCACCGACATCGCCGACGAGATCGGCGCCAGCTCCGCCCGCGCCGTCAACCTCACGGACTGATTCCGGCCGACGTTTGCGCGTACGCTCGGTGCTAGAGGTATGACCCGGGAACACCGGTACTGCTAATCACCCTTCGGGTGGTAGTGCCGGTGTTTTCTGGCGCTAATCCGATCAGTACGGACAAGATCTCGTCCATGGGAGGAATGATGACTGCCGAAAAACTCCCGGGTTATTCCCCCTCCGGGTGGCTTCACTGCGGACGACCTTGACCGCATCCCCGATCTCCCGCCGCACACCGAGCTGATCGACGGGAGTCTCATTTTCGCGAGTCCGCAGAAATATTTCCACATGCTGGCCATGTCCATGCTTGAGTTCGCGCTGCGCAAGCAGGCACCTGACGGTCTCCTGGTGGGCCGTGAGATGACAATCGTGCTGGACAGAGGCAACCGTCCCGATCTCGTATTCCCAACCGTGCCGTTCGACCAGTTCACCCGGCCAGGCCAACGCCTCCGCGATCTTCGGATCAGTGAGCCGATCCGCAGGCTTGACGTTCACCACCCGTATCACTCCCGACTCCATGACCAGCAGGAAGTCCGGCACATGCCGACGTACCCGATCGCCGACCCGGGCGGTCAGGTGGCACGGCTGGGCATAGATCCCGCGCACAGCAGGATCCATGTCAGCCAGGAGAAGCCGTGCCAGCTCCAAGCGGCTCTCATAGACCACGGGCCCGGCCATCGTTGCCGACGCGTACCGCCCTGAGTAGTGCGCCTGGCCGTGGACCGAGCGAAACCTCCGCCATGGAACCGACCATGTGAAATCCGCTAACCGCAGATCCTTGAACGGAACCTTCCGTACCGACGCGTCGTCGTAGCGGACCGTCGCCATCGGCTGTTCGTACTTCCCACGCACCTGGGCTGGACTCTGAATGGCCATAGGTCGGAAGCTAGTTACCGTGCGGAGTCAGTGCGCACAGATCCTTGGAATTGCGCATTCAGTGCGCATCTCACGGGTACAGTGCGCGCTTAATCGCGGAACCTACACCCTCTACAGGCGGGCCGCCTTCAGGGCCATGTGGAGCAGGAGGCGGGACTCGCCGTCGGAGAGGTCGAGGCCGGTGAGCTGCTCGATGCGGGACAGGCGGTAGTAGAGGGTCTGGCGGTGGATGGCCAGCGCGGTGGCGGTGCGGCCGGCCTGGCCCGCGTGGTCGAGGAACACCTCGGCGGTGTGGGCGAGTTCGCGGTGCGCCGCGGTGAGCAGGGGGGCGATCGCCGGGTCCGGTGACGCGTCGGCCGGAAGTGCGGTGAGCAGCCGGTACGGGCCGATCCCGGACCACTTGGCGATCGGGCCGAGCAGCGGCTGGGCCCGGGCGGCCCGGGCGGACGCGGTCGCCTCCTGCCACGCCCCGGGCAACGCGGCCAGCGCGGTGCGCGCGTCGCTCACCCCCGCGACCGGCCCGTCCGTCTCGGTGGCCCCGACACCGACACCGGCCGCAGCCCCGGTCCCGCCCGCACCCGCGGCCGCGCTCGCCGCGATCGCGGCCAGCACCCGGGTCGCCGCCGTACGCGCTGGCGCGAGCACCTGCGGCGCGCGCAGCCGGACCAGCACCGCGACCGTCTCCCAGCGCCCCCACCCCGGCACCCGGGTGATCGCCGCGGCGCCCGGCACCGTACGCGCGCCGGGCAGGTCATCGGTGTGCTCGGCCCAGCCGTCCGGCGGCGACTCGGCGAGCCGCTTGCCGCCCCGGTCCGGCGGCCACACGCACACCAGCGCGTGCGGCTCGTCCGCGTCCGGGCCCAGCGCCTTGCGCAGCGACTCCTCCGCGCTGTCCCGGGCGGCCCGGGTCGCCCCGGTGAGCAGCGCCCGCAGCGCCTGGGCAGCCTCGGCCCCGGCCACCGACATCGCGGCGAGCCGGTCGCCGATCCGCGCCGCCACCGACATCGCCGCGGTGAGCTGCGCGGGGGAGTGGTCGGCCTCGTCGAGCAGCCAGACGTAGCCGTAGACCACCCCGCCGTGCCGGACCGGGAGGCAGAGCCGGCCGGTGAAGACGCCTGCCGAGGGGGCCGCGGGGATCCGGATCGGCGCGGTGGCGCGGGCGATGCCGTACCGCTCGAACCAGGCGCGGACCTCCGCGGTCGAGCGCCGGGTCAGGATCGATCTGGTCCGCACCGGGTCGACCGCCGCTTCGTCCTCGCTGTCGTGCACGCCGAACGCGATCAGCCGGAAGTCCCGGTCCTCCAGCGTCGCGGGCGCCCCGAGCAGCACCGAGACCTCGTCCACCAGATCCTGGAAATCACCGTAGTCAGCGGCCACGGCTCCATTGTCCCTCATCGCTCTCATACATATGTATGAGGGGTCGCACCCGGATGCGTGACAGGTGTCGATGGCCCACAAGGCAGCCGGTACCTAGATTCGCGGTGACGGCACGTGATCCGTGCCGCCGCCCCGGTGCGGCGGTGATCCCCGCCGCACCGACAACCCCCTTGCCCCGCTGCTGCCCCGCCATCCGCCAGGAGGCCCCAAGTGCTCGGTCCCGTGCTGCTCGCCGCCTCGCGCAGCGACCGGCTGCGCCGTGTCGTCGCCGCCGCGCCCGTCACCCGTCCGGTGGTGGACCGCTTCGTCGCGGGTGACGCGCTGCACCCCGCGATGGACACCGTCCACGCGCTGACCGCGAGCGGTCTCGACGTCACCCTCGACCACCTCGGCGAGGACGTCACCGACCGCGCCACCGCGCGGCACACCCGCGACGCCTACCTGCGGCTGCTGGAGACCCTGGCCGCCGCGGACCTCGGCGACCGCGCCGAGGTCTCGGTGAAGCTCTCCGCCTTCGGCCAGGCGCTGCCCGACGGCGGCCACGACGTCGCGCTGGAGAACGTCCGCGCGGTCGCCGAACTCGCCACCGCGACCGGCACCACCGTCACTCTCGACATGGAGGACCACACCACCGTCGACTCGACGCTGGCCGTCGTGCGCGAGCTGCGCCGCGAACACCCGCGCACCGGCGCCGTGCTCCAGTCGTACCTGTTCCGCACCGAGGCCGACGCCCGCGACCTGGCCACCGCGGGCTCGCGGGTCCGGCTGGTCAAGGGCGCCTACAAGGAGCCCGCGCACGTCGCCTTCCAGGACCGCAAGTCCGTCGACCGCGCCTATGTCCGTGCGCTGCGGACCCTGTTCGAGGGCGACGGCTACCCGATGGTCGGCTCGCACGACCCCCGGATGATCGCCATCGCCCAGGACCTCGCCGTCCGCGGCGGCCGCGCGCCCGGCAGTTACGAGTTCCAGATGCTCTACGGCATCCGCACCGCCGAGCAGCGGCGACTCGCGGCGGCCGGTGAGCGGATGCGCATCTATGTCCCCTACGGCGCAGACTGGTACGGCTACTTCATGCGCCGCCTCGCCGAGCGCCCGGCGAACCTCGCCTTCTTCCTCCGTTCCTTCGCCCCCAGCCGCTGAACCGATCCCACAAGGAGACACGCTCCATGGACGCTGTGACCCAGGTCCCCGCGCCGGTCAACGAGCCGGTGCACACCTACGCGCCCGGCAGCCCGGAACGCGCTCGGCTCGAAGCGAAGCTCAAGGAGCTGGCCGGCAACCCGATCGACCTGCCGTTGGTGATCGGCGGCAAGGAGCGGATGGGTGGCGGTGACCGGTTCGACGTGGTGCAGCCGCACAACCACGCCGCCCGGCTGGGCACTTGTGCCTCCGCCGACACCCAGGACGCGCAGGACGCCGTGGACGCGGCGCTGGCCGCCGCCCCCGCCTGGCGCGCCACCTCCTTCGACGACCGCGCGGCCATCTTCCTGCGCGCGGCCGAACTGCTCGCCGGCCCCTGGCGGGAGACGGTGGCCGCCTCCACCATGCTCGGCCAGTCCAAGACGGTGCAGCAGGCCGAGATCGACAGCCCCTGCGAACTCGTCGACTTCTGGCGGTTCAACGTCCACTTCGCCCGGCAGATCCTCGCCGAGCAGCCGGTCGCCAACGCGCCCGGCGTGTGGAACCGGCTCGACCACCGTCCGTTGGAGGGCTTCGTCTACGCGATCACGCCGTTCAACTTCACCGCGATCGCGGGCAACCTGCCCACCGCCCCCGCGCTGATGGGCAACGTGGTGGTGTGGAAGCCGGCGTCCACCCAAACCCACTCCGCGCTGCTGCTGATGCGGCTGCTGAAGGAGGCCGGGCTGCCCGACGGCGTCATCAACCTGGTCACCGGGCACGGCGCCGTGGTCTCCGACGTGGCGCTCACCCACCCCGACCTGGCCGGCATCCACTTCACCGGGTCCACCAAGACCTTCCAGTACCTGTGGCGGACGGTCGGCGAGAACATCGAGCGCTACCGCTCCTACCCGCGGATCGTCGGCGAGACCGGTGGCAAGGACTTCGTGGTCGCGCACCCGTCGGCCGACCCGGCGGTGCTGAAGACCGCGCTCACCCGCGGCTCCTTCGAGTACCAGGGCCAGAAGTGCTCGGCCTCCTCGCGCGCCTACATCCCGCGCTCGATCTGGGAGAACGGCTTCAAGGAGGAGTTCGCGGCCGAGGTCGACGGCATCACCATGGGTGACGTCACCGACCTCACCAACTTCCTCGGCGCCCTCATCGACGAGGCGTCGTTCGCCAAGAACAAGGCCGCGATCGAGCGCGCCAAGGCCGACCCGACCGTCGAGGTGCTGGCCGGCGGCACGTACGACGACTCGGTCGGCTGGTTCGTCCGCCCGACGGTGCTGGTCTCCACCGACCCCGGCAACGAGATCTTCCGCGAGGAGTATTTCGGCCCGCTGCTCGCGGTGCACGTCTACGACGACACCGACGACACCGACGGCGCGGCCTTCGACGCGATGCTCGACCAGATGGAGTCCGTGGCGTCCTACGCCCTGACCGGCGCGGTCATCGCCCGCGACCGCGCGGCCGTGGCGCACGTGATGGAGAAGCTGCGCTTCGCGGCCGGCAACTTCTACATCAACGACAAGTCGACCGGCGCCGTGGTCGGCCAGCAGCCCTTCGGCGGCGCCCGTGCCTCGGGCACCAACGACAAGGCCGGCTCCGCGCAGAACCTGATCCGGTGGACCTCGACCCGCGCCGTCAAGGAGGCGCTCGTCCCGCCGACCGACTACCGCTACCCGCACCAGGGCTGAGCGCCGGGCCGCCGCGTTCCACGCGCCGAGCCCCGCGTTCCACCGCCCCCGTCTCCAGACCACTGCGGAGACGGGGGCGGTTTCCATGGGTTCGGACGGATGCGGGGCCGAACCGGGCGGCCGGCCGTCTCAGATAGTAGGAAGTCCAAGTAATCCTGGCGACAGAACGTCCGCTGTGTCCTAACTTTGAAGAAGCCGAACGTTTCCCGCTCGACCGAGCGGACGGCGGATGCGAGCCCGGCGCCTTCCAGGCGGGGTCACCCCCCGCGGCGTGGCTCTCCGCCCGCGTTCCATGGCACGTCTCACCTCCACCCGTCTCCACCGCTTTCCACTGGAGTTGATCCCCATGGACGAGACCGCCCGCCAGAACGCCCTGCGCGCCCTGCAGCGCTCCATGGACCGCCGCGACAACGGCGGCTCCACCGGCCACGAGCGCTGAGCCGTACCCGGCGCCGTATCCGACCCCCACACACTCCGTCCGGCATGCGGACGTGCCGTTTCATAGGTCAAGACGCGGAGTAGGGTGCCCGCATGTCTCGTAGCATCAACCTCGCAGTGATCCCCGGCGACGGAATCGGTCAGGAAGTCGTCGCCGAGGGTCTCAAAGTCCTCGCCGCGGCCCTCCCGCAGGAAACCAAGCTGGAGACGAAGGAGTACGACTTCGGCGCCAAGCGCTACCACGCCACCGGGCAGACCCTCACCGATGCGGACCTCGCGGAGCTCAAGGCCCACGACGCGATCCTGCTCGGTGCGATCGGCGACCCGTCGGTGCCGTCCGGTGTGCTGGAACGCGGTTTCCTGCTGAAGCTGCGGTTCGCCTTCGACCACTTCGTCAACCTCCGGCCCAGCAAGCTGTTCCCCGGCGTGGGCACCCCGCTCGCGGGCAGCCCGGACATCGACTTCGTGGTGGTCCGCGAAGGCACCGAGGGCCCGTACACCGGCAACGGCGGCGCGATCAGGACCGGCACCCCGGCCGAGGTTGCCACCGAGGTGAGCCTCAACACCGCCTACGGCATCGAGCGCGTGGTGCGCGACGCGTACGCCCGCGCCCAGGCCCGCCCGCGCAAGAAGCTCACCCTGGTGCACAAGAACAACGTGCTGGTGCACGCCGGCGGTCTGTGGACCCGGATCTTCGAGGCGGTCGGCAAGGAGTTCCCCGACGTCAGCACCGACTACCTGCACGTCGACGCCACGATGATCTTCCTGGTCACGCAGCCCGAGCGGTTCGACGTGATCGTCACCGACAACCTGTTCGGCGACATCGTCACCGACCTCGCCGCGGCCGTCTCCGGCGGTATCGGGGTGGCGGCGAGCGGAAACATCAACCCCAGCCGCGAATTCCCCTCGATGTTCGAGCCCGTGCACGGCTCGGCCCCGGACATCGCCGGTCAGTCCAAGGCCGACCCGACCGCGACCGTGCTCTCCGTCGCGCTGCTGCTGCGGCACCTCGGCTACGACGCGGAGGCCGACCGGATCGACGCCGTCGTGCAGGCCGACCTGGCCGAGCGCGCCGGCGGCCCGGCCCGCTCCACCGTCGAGATCGGTGACGCGCTGGCCGCCCGGGTGGCCGGCTGAGTCAGGCGAGCCCGGTTCCACAGGTACGCCCCGGCCCCGTCGCTGCGATAATCGGTGACGGGGCCGCTTCGCGGCGGGAAAGTAGGACGTCCTAGCAGTAGGTTCGAGGGCGTCAGCGACATGGTGAAGGAACAGAAGATGACGACGCCCACGATCGAGTTGAAGCCCTCCTCGCACCCGCTGCCCGCGGTCGAGCGCGAGGCGATCATGTCCGACCCCGGTTTCGGGCGGTACTTCACCGACCATATGGTCACCATCAAGTGGACCGACGGCCGCGGCTGGCACGACGCACAGCTCGTCCCGTACGCCCCGCTGGCGCTCGACCCGGCGAACATGACGCTGCACTACGCGCAGACGATCTTCGAGGGACTCAAGGCGTACCGCCAGCCCGACGGCAGCGTGGCCACCTTCCGCCCCGAGGCCAACGCGCTGCGCTTCCAGGCGTCCTCGCGGCGGCTGGCGATGCCCGAGCTGCCGGTGGAGACCTTCATCGAGGCGTGCGACGTGCTGGTCCGCCAGGACAAGGACTGGGTGCCCACCGAGGGCGAAGCCTCCCTCTACCTGCGGCCCTTCATGATCGCCACCGAGGTCGGGCTCGGCGTCCGCCCCGCGAACGAGTACCTCTTCCTGGTCATCGCCTCCCCGGCCGGCGCCTACTTCTCCGGCGGCGTCAAGCCGGTCTCGGTCTGGCTCTCCGAGGAGTACGTCCGCGCGGCCCCCGGCGGCACCGGCGCGGCCAAGACCGGCGGCAACTACGCGGCCTCCCTCGTCGCCCAGGCACAGGCCATCGAGCACGGCTGCGACCAGGTGGTCTGGCTCGACGCGATCGAGCGGCGCTGGATCGAGGAGATGGGGGGCATGAACCTGTACTTCGTCTTCGGCAACCGGATCGTCACCCCCTCGCTCACCGGTTCACTGCTGCCCGGGATCACCCGGGACTCGCTGCTCGCGATCGCCGCGGACCTCGGGTACGAGGTCGGCGAGGGCCGGATCAGCGTCGAGGACTGGAAGCGGGGCAACGAGGACGGCACCCTCACGGAGGTGTTCGCCTGCGGCACCGCCGCCGTGATCACCCCGGTCGGCTCGGTCAAGTCCACCCGGGCGAACTGGACGGTGGGGGACGGGGGTCCGGGCGAGGTCACGATGCGGCTGCGCTCCGCGCTGCTCGACATCCAGACGGGGAAGGCCCCGGACCCCCACGGCTGGATGCACCCCCTCGGCGCGTAACGAGCCGGTGAGCAACGCCCTGGGCAGAAGGCGCCCACGACGGGGCGCTGGGGGTATCACCCCCGCGCCCCGTCGTGGCGCAGCCCTTCCGTAGTGCGGGCCCAGTAGGTGAGACGGTGACCCGTATGGCGGATAGGTGTGCCACACTGCTGATGTGTCCTCGTATGCCACGCTGATTATTGGCCGCAGGCACGCCGGTCCGCAGTGTCGCTTCCGCTGAACCCAAGTGGAACGCCACCGTGCTTCAGACCCGCGTGCAGACCTCTCGCATCCGCGAGAGGTTTTTTCGTTTCCCGGCCCACCCGCGCCGGAGGCGAGAGCGCACGAGGAGACTGGGGGCAAGTGGAGTCGGAACTTCCGGATGGTGAACGCCGTTCGGGGGTAACCCCACCCACCCGACAGGAGTTGCAACTGCCATGACCGCCGAACCCGACGACAGCTTCCACGTCTTCGACACCACGTTGCGCGACGGCGCGCAGCGCGAGGGCATCAACCTCACCGTCGCCGACAAGCTGAGCATCGCACGGCACCTGGACGACTTCGGCGTGGGCTTCATCGAGGGCGGCTGGCCGGGTGCCAACCCCCGCGACACCGAGTTCTTCGCCCGGGCCGCCGCCGAGCTGAACCTGAAGCACGCCACGCTGGTCGCGTTCGGCGCCACCCGCCGCCCGGGCGCCAAGGCCGCCGACGACCCGCAGGTCAACGCGCTGCTGGAGTCCGGCGCCCCGGTCATCACGCTGGTCGCCAAGTCCCATGACCGGCACGTGGAACTGGCGCTGCGCACCACGCTGGAGGAGAACCTGGAGATGGTCCGCGACACCGTCGCGCACCTCGTCGCCCAGGGCCGCCGGGTCTTCGTGGACTGCGAGCACTTCTTCGACGGCTACCGGGCCAACCCGAAGTACGCCACCGCCGTGGTCGGTGCCGCGCACGAGGCCGGCGCGTCCGTGGTGGTGCTCTGCGACACCAACGGCGGGATGCTGCCCAAGCAGGTGCACGCGGTCACCGCGCAGGTGCTCGCCGACACCGGCGCGCGGCTCGGCATGCACGCCCAGGACGACACCGGCTGCGCGGTCGCCAACACCCTCGCCGCGGTGGACGCCGGCGCCACGCACGTGCAGTGCACCGCCAACGGCTACGGCGAGCGGGTCGGCAACGCCAACCTCTTCCCGGTCGCCGCCGCGCTGGAGCTGAAGCACGACCGGCGGGTACTGCCCGAGGGCGCGCTCGGCGAGATGACCCGGATCTCGCACGCCATCGCCGAGATCGTCAACCTGCCGTCCTCCACGCACCAGCCGTACGTGGGCGTGTCCGCGTTCGCGCACAAGGCGGGGCTGCACGCCTCCGCGATCAAGGTGGACCCGGACCTCTACCAGCACATCGACCCCGAGCGGGTCGGCAACACCATGCGGATGCTGGTCTCCGACATGGCCGGCCGCGCCTCGATCGAGCTGAAGGGCAAGGAACTCGGCATCGACCTGGGCGGCGACCGCGAACTGGTCGGCCGGGTGGTGGACCGGGTCAAGGAACGCGAGCTGAAGGGCTACACGTACGAGGCCGCCGACGCCTCCTTCGCGTTGCTGCTGCGCGACGAACTCCAGAGCGGCCGGCCGGACGGGCCGCGGCGCTTCTTCCGTACCGAGTCCTGGCGCGTCATCACCGAGGACCGCCCCGACGGCTCGCACGCCAACGAGGCCACCGTGAAGCTGTGGGCGAAGGGTGAGCGGATCGTCGCCACCGCCGAGGGCAACGGCCCGGTCAACGCGCTCGACCGCGCCCTGCGGGTGGCGCTGGAGCGCATCTACCCGCAGCTCGGCGCGTTCGCGCTGGTCGACTACCGGGTCCGTATCCTCGAAGGCCGTTCCGGCACCGACTCCACCACCCGAGTACTGATCAACACTTCCGACGGCGCGGCCGAGTGGTCCACGGTCGGCGTCGCCGACAACGTCATCGCCGCGTCCTGGCAGGCACTTGAGGACGCCTGCGCCTACGGCCTGATCCGGGCCGGCCTGGAGCCGCAGGACTAGGAGCCCGGGTAGGGCCGCAGGTCAGGGCCCCGCGGTACCCCGCCGCGGGAAAACCGGTCGAGCCGGCGGCCCGTGGGCCCTAACCTGCGGGGCGTGACGGAGACCGTGGAAGAGAAGATCGTCGTACGCCCGGCCGAGCCCGCCGACGCGGGCGCCATCGCGCGGGTGCACATCACCTCGCGCGAGGTCGCGATGCCGTGGCTGCCGCCGCGCACGCGCACCGACGAGGAGGTGGAGCGCTGGGTGCGCGAGGTGGTACTGGCCGAGGCGGACGTCTGGGTCGCGGTGGACGGCGACGGCGCGGTGCTCGGCTATGCGGCCGTGGAGGGGGAGTGGCTGGAGCACCTGTACCTGCTGCCGCAGGTCCGGCGGCGCGGCATCGGCTCGCTGCTGCTCGCGCGGGCGAAGGCGCACCGGCCGGACCTGCTGGACCTGCACGTCTTCCAGCGCAACACCGACGCGCGGGCGTTCTACGCGCGCCACGGCTTCACGGTGCTGGATCTGAACGACGGTTCGCGGAACATGGAGCGTGAACCGGATATGACGCTGCGCTGGACCCCGGTGACCAACGGCACACCTACTGACGGGTAATCGCCGGGCGTCCGCGGTCGTAGGGTGAGCGCCACACCCTCGACCCGACATCACCGGGAGATCGCATGCGCTCGGCGAAGGACTTCTTCCGCCCGCTGGCCGTGGGGGCGCCGGCCCCCGTCAGGGACGTGCCGTTCCGCCCCTCGCGAATGATCCACTTCTTCGACCCGGGCAACGAGAAGATGGCGGCCAAGGTGCCGTCGATCGCCCCGAAGGTCGACGTCCTGCTGGGCAACCTGGAGGACGCGGTCCCGGCCGACCGCAAGGAGGCGGCCCGGGCCGGGCTGGTGAAGATCGCCCGGGCCACCGACTTCGGCGACACCCAGCTGTGGACCCGGATCAACAGCCTCGACTCGCCCTGGGCGCTGGACGACCTGCTCACCCTCTGCGCCGAGATCGGCGACCGGCTCGATGTCGTGATGGTGCCGAAGGTCGAGGGCGCCCACGACATCCACTACGTCGACCGGCTGCTCGCCCAGCTGGAGGCGAAGGCCGGGCTGACCCGGCCGATCCTGGTGCACGCGATTCTGGAGACCGCGGCGGGCGTGGGCAACGTCGAGGAGATCGCCGCCGCCAGCCCCCGGATGCAGGGCATGTCGCTCGGCCCGGCCGACCTGGCCGCGAGCCGCCGGATGAAGACCACCCGGGTCGGCGGCGGCCATCCCGGCTACCTGGTGCGCGAGGACCCTGCCCC
>NZ_JACEGK010000071.1:0-20354 GCF_056859195.1 Streptomyces sp. NH27 | reverse complement strand
GCCACCACCCGGCTCCGGTTCGGCGTCGGCGAGGAGGCGGGCCGCTTCGGGGTGTGGCTGGCCATGGACCTGCGGGCCGGCGAGTCCTGCCAGGTCCGCCTCCAGGCGCCGGGCCGCCCCTGGGCCGAGGCCGTACGGGCGTTGGCCCGCGACCTGCCGGACGGCGGCGCCCTGACCGGGGGCGGCACCATGCCCGACGGCGGCGCCCTGCCCACCCCCGACGCGGCCCGCGCCCCGGCGTACTCGACCTGGTACTCGATGCACCGCGAGGTGAGCGCCGCCGGAGTCGAGGCCGAGGCCGAGCGCGCCGCGGCGGCCGGCTGCGGGGTGTTGCTGCTGGACGACGGCTGGCAGCTCCACGCGGAGGGCGCCGGCTACTCCGGCAGCGGCGACTGGACCCCGGACCCGGCGAAGTTCCCGGACTTCGCCGCGCACGTGAAGACCGTGCAGGGCATGGGGCTGCGCTACGTGGCGTGGATCGCCCCGCTGCTGGTCGGCGAACGCACCTCGGCCTACCCGGAGTTGGCGAAGATCGCGCCGCACAGGATCGAGCGGCTCGGCTGCCGGGTGCTGGACCCGCGCCGGGCACGGGCGCGGCGGTCCGTCGTCGACTCCTGCGTGGACCTGGTCCGCCGCTACGGACTCGACGGACTCAAGATCGACTTCCTGGACTTCGCGACGGCGTACGCGGGCCAGGAGGGCGAGGGGGCCGGCCGCGATGACGGCGCCGGTACCGGCGGTGGTGCCTCCACGGACGCCGGTACCGACGTCGCCACCGCTGCCGGCACCGCGCCCGATGCCGGCGCCGAACCTGATCCCGAACCCGACATCGAACCCGGTGCCGATGTCGGCCTGGCCATGCGGCAGTTGCTCACCGAGCTGCGCGACCGGCTGCGCGAGCTGCGCGGAGACGAGCTGCTCGTCGAACTGCGGCAGCCGTACACCGGGCCGGGCATGCACGGCTTCGGCAACCTGCTGCGGGCCGCGGACTGTCCGGCCGACGCCACCGCCAACCGCGTGCGCACCCTGGACGTCGGTGTGCTCGCCGGGACCGCGGCCGTGCACTCGGACATGCTCATGTGGGACCCCGGGGCCACGGCGCAGGCGGCGGCCAGGCAACTGCACTCCGCCCTGTTCGCGACCCCGCAGATCTCCGTCGAGCTGGCCGGACTGTCCGCCGAGCACCACGCGATGACGGTGTTCTGGCTCGGATTCTGGCGGACCCACCGCGACGTCCTCACCCGGGGCGAGATCCGGACCGGCCGTCCCGACCTGCTCCACCAGACGGTGACCGCGAGCCTGGGACAGCGCGCCGTCATCGCCTTCTACGCCGAGCACCGCATCGCCCCGGTCCGCCTGGCGGGCCGTACCGAGGTGGCCCTGGTCAACTCCACCGCCGCGTCCCACGTGGTCCTGGAGGTCGAAGGTCCGGGCGTCCGCGTCCGGCTCGACGCCTTCGACGCCTGCGGCAGGCCCGCCGGTTCGGGCCCGCGGACGCTCGGCCCAGGACTCACCCAGATCGCCGTTCCACCCTCCGGCCTGTGCGTCGTCACGCCGGAGCCGCCGGAACCGCCGGAGCCACCGCAGTCACCGCAGTCACCCGACCCATCCCCGCGCTGAAGAACCGAAGACGAAGACGGAAGAGGACCGACCGTGACCGACAGCCACGCCAGATCCGACCGCACCACCCCGGCAGCGCCGACCCCCGCAGAGATCTCCCGCCGCAAGGTGATGGGCTACGGCGCCGCCACCGTGGCGGGCGCCGCGGCCGCCAGTGCGCTGGACTGGGGCGTCGCGCCGGGCGCCGGTGCCGCGACACCCGAGGGCGCGGCCACGCCGGCCGCCGCGGTGCCGGTGGTCGCCGCCGGCTTCTCCGACCCGACCGGGCTCTACCCGGTGCAGGGCAACGCCCCTGCGCGCCCCGGCCTGCTGGTCGTGTTCAACCCGACGACGGCGCTCAGCGGTTCGGTGGCCTGGTCGGTCGCCGCCCGCACCGGGGCCGCGCTCCGCAGCGGGACCACCGCGTTCACCGCGGCGGCCGGTACCGCGAGCACCACCACCATCGCGCTGGGCCCCCTCGCCCCCGACTACTACGCGGTCACCGTGACCGTCACCGACTCGGCCGCGAACCAGCTGCTCGCCCAGACCCTCGGCCTCGGCGTGATCCGGCCGACCGTCGCGGAGCGCCGGCCGGACTCGTCGTTCGGGATGGGCATCCGCTCGGAGTCGTCGCCCGTCATCACCAAGCAGATCGCCCAGCGCATCGGCGTGAAGTGGACGCGCGGCATCGTCGCCGTCGTACCGGACACCGTCTCGCCTTCGCCGGGCGTGTTCTGGCAGCAGCCCGAGATCGACGCCGCCCGCGCCGAGGTCCAGGAGTGGAACAGCTACGGCATCGAGGCCCTCGGCAGCATCAACTACAACATGTCGTGGAACGTCGAGCCGGGCCCGGACGGCAAGCCGGTGCTGCTCTACCAGAACCGGCCCAAGGACATGGCCGCGCACGCCGACATGGTCTACCACTCCATCGCGCCGATGCAGGACCTGGTGCAGAACTGGGAGCTGTGGAACGAGCCGTGGGTGCACGGCTGGACCTGGATGACCGGCGACGCCCAGGACTACCGCGACATGTGCAAGCTGATCTGGGACCGGGTCAAGCCGGACTTCCCGCAGGTCAACCTGATCGGCGGCGGATCGGTCACGTACAACCGCGACATCGTGTACGCGCGGGGCTCGAAGGACATCGGCTACATCGACGGCTCGGTGAACCACGCCTACGGCTACCCCGACCCGACGCAGTACGCGATGACCAAGACCCAGATCAAGATGGACCGGCTGTGGTCGCGCAGCAACGGCCGCGGCGGGCAGTGGCAGACCGAACTGGGCAACGCCGAGTTCAACTTCACCGACGTGCCGGCCGGCCAGGCACCTTACGGGGTGGCCCGCACGGTGGCCCCGACGTACCTGCTGCACATGCTCGCCGGCGTCGAGGAGGGCTCGCCGGTCCGGGCCTTCTGGTTCTCGCTGTCCTACGACAAGCCGTACTCCGGCGACGACTTCGACATCTACGACATCACGACCAGGACCCCGAAGCCCGCGGTGGTCGCCTACGCCACCATGACGGGCCAGCTGGAGGACGCCCGGATGGAGGGCGAGCTCTACCCGGACGCCAAGTCCACCTGGGGCTTCCTGTTCCGCGGCACCGACGGCAAGGGCCGGGCCGCCGTCTACTGCGACCAGCTCTACGACGGCACCGAGGAGCACCAGAGCGCCGGCTACACCGGCACGCTCACCCTGGACGGCGCGCGCGGCATCCGGGTCCACGACTACCTCGGACGCCAACTCGCCGACGGCAGCGCCTCGCGCGTCACCCTCCCGCTCAACCCCTGGGAGGTCCTGTACTTCGACAGCGACCTGAGCCCCGCGGCGCTGAAGGCGGTCCTGACCCGTGGCGCGAGCTTCGACTACAGCACCCCGGTGAAGGTCAGCCTGCTGTCCTTCACCAAGCCGCTGGACGCCACCAGCACCGTCGAGGTGCGGGTGGAGAACGTCTCGCCGCAGAAGCTCGGCGCGCGGGTGCGGATCACCCCGCCGTCCGGCTGGCGGGTGGCGGCACCGGTGTCACCGGTGGTCGAACTCGCCCCCGGGCAGGCGAAGACGCTGTCCTTCCCCGTCACGGCGTTCCAGGTCGACAGCCGGAACGCGTACACCGTCGGCTACGAGGTGACGGTGCCGCAGCGGCCCGGCCTGCGCCAGACCGGCACCCAGGACGTCCAGGTCGCCTACCTGCCGTTCCGGTCGATCACCGTCGGGGGCAGCGCCAGCCAGTGGAACGGCGTCCTGCCGGTGACGATGACCAGCACCACCGCGGCCGGCGACACCAAGAACTACGCGTTCCAGGCCGCCTGGGACCACAGCTTCCTGTACGTCAGGGCCGTGATCGAGGACGACGTCCAGCTGTCCAACGCGCCCTTCCCGGCCAACGAGTACCTGTTCCCGTTCAAGGCCGACAGCATCCAGTTGGCCTTCGACGCGACGGCCGACAAGACCGAGGACCTGCTCGCGGGCGACGCGCACTACGAGAAGTGCCTGCGGTCGATCTCCCACCTGTACGTGGCCACGCTGGCCACCGGCGGCGTCTCCGAACTGCACCGCCAGCTCGCGCCCGGCACCAACTACCAGACCTTCTACCCGACCAACGCGGTGCTCCCGACACCGCTGGGCCCGCTCGACGCGAAGCCGGACAGCGGCAGCGAGGGCCGCGTGCTGGTGTCCCGGGACGACACGAGCAAGCAGACCAGGTATGAGATCGCGCTCGCCTGGAGCCAACTGCCCGAGCTGGCCGCCGCGGTGCGGGCCGCGCGCCCCGGCAGCGTCACCCCGGCGACCTTCGCGGTCCAGGTGACCGACGCGGGCACCGGCGGCCACGGCGCCACCTACTCGACCACCACCGCGGAGCCCCCGACGTCGGGCTGCTACAACTTCGCGCCGTTCTGGGGCACCGGCGCCCAGTTCGCCGGCGGAAGCGTGGATACCCGCTGGGGCATCGGCCACTGAGCCGTACCCCCGGACGGGACAGCGCACCGCACCCCCGCTCATTCCGCCGGACCCGCAAGATCCAACTCTCCTCCCAGATCAGCCCGTTCCGCCCGTTCTGCCCGTTCCTCAAGAACCAGGAGCCCTTCCGTTGAGCGACCACGCAGCCGATGGCGGCGCAGTCCCGCCGGCGCCCGAGCCGGTCGAGCCGCCGTGGGCACAGCCGTCCGGCGTCCGCATCACCGGTGTCCGGACGATCCTCACCGCGCCGGCCGGCACCACGCTCGTCGTGGTGCGGGTCGACACCAGCGAGCCCGGCCTGTACGGACTCGGCTGCGCCACCTTCACCCAGCGCGCGGCGGCGGTCGCCACCGCGGTCGACGAGTACCTGGCGCCGCAGCTCATCGGCCGCGACCCGGCCGACATCACCGACATCGCCTCGACGCTGCACGTGAGCGGTTACTGGCGCTCGGGCCCGGTGCTCAACAACGCGCTGTCCGGCGTGGACATGGCGCTGTGGGACATCAAGGGCAAGCAGGCCGGGCTGCCGGTGTGGCAACTGCTCGGCGGCCGCTGCCGCACCGCGGTGCCGCTGTACGCGCACGCCGCGGGGCGGGACCCGCAGGAGGTCACCGACGAGGTGCTGGCCCTGATGGCGGAGGGCTATCGGCACGTGCGCTGCCAGGTCGCCGTGCCGGGCGCGGGCACCTACGGGGCGCCGGCCGCCGCGGCCGCGGCCGGCGCCCACCGCTCGCTCACCGCCAATGCCTGGGACCCGGCCGCCTACCGGCGCACGGTCCGCGGCCTGTTCGCGCACCTGCGCGAGCACGTCGGCCCGGAGGTCGAGCTGATCCACGACGTGCACGAGCGGGTACACCCCACCGACGCCGTGCGGATCGCCGTGGACCTGGAACCGTACGACCTGTTCTACCTGGAGGACCCGGTCGCGCCGGAGGACATCGAGTGGCTGCGGATCCTGCGCAGCCGCTCGGTGACGCCGATCGCGATCGGCGAGCTGTTCACCAACCCCGCGGAGTACCGCCCGGTCGTCCAGGAGCGGCTGTGCGACTTCATCCGCGTGCACGTCTCGGCCATCGGCGGCATCACCCCCGCCTGGCGGCTGGCCGGCGCCTGCGAGCTGTTCGGCGTGCGCACCGCCTGGCACGGGCCGGGCGACGTCTCGCCGATCGGGCACGCGGCCAACCTCGCGCTCGACCTGGCCGCGCCCAACTTCGGCATCCAGGAGCAGCACCTGTTCGGCGCCGCCGCGCGGGAGGTGTTCCCCGGCTGCCCCGAGATCCGCGACGGCCACCTGTGGCCGAGTGACCGGCCGGGGCTCGGCGTCGACTTCGACGAGCGACTGGCCGCCAAGCACCCGCCGCGGCCCGCCGCGCTGCCCGGCCAGGCGTGGAAGCCGCCGCGGCGGGCCGACGGCGCCCTCCAGCGCCCCTGACCGGACTTCCGTACCTCCGTGACCACCGCCGGGCACCCCCGTACCTCTTCCAAGGAGCCACCCGCATGAGACCCCGCATATCCGTCACCCTGCTCGCCGCGACCGCGTGCCTGTCCGTCGGCCTCACCGGCTGCGGTTCCTCCTCGTCCGGCGGCGGCGCCAAGACCACGCTGACGGTCGCCGAGTGGACCAACCCCGGCGCCATCCAGTTCACCGAGCAGCTGAACGACAGGTTCGAGAAGGCCCACCCCGGTGTGAAGGTCAAGATCCAGCAGGCGCCGACCGCCAACGGCGCCTGGGGACAGCTGTGGAACAGCCTGCTGCAGTCCAAGTCCGTCGATGTGCTGGGGCTGGCCGCGCCGACCCAGGCGGGCTTCGCCCCCAGTTACACCAGCCTCAAGCCGGCGGGCGCCGCCGCGCTCATCCAGGCCGGCCAGCTGGTGGACCTGAAGAACCAGCCGTTCATGAAGAACTACAGCGCGACGGACCAGGCAGCCGCGGTCGGGCACAACGGCGGCGTCTACGGCGTGATGGCCGCGCAGTACGCCGCGGCCGGTGCGATCTGGTACAAGAAGGACCTCCTCGCCAAGTACCACATGACCGTGCCGGCGACGTTCCAGGAATTCGTCGACGACTGCGCCAAGCTCAAGAAGTCGGGCGTCACCCCGATCTTCGTGTCCGGCAAGGACGGGATGCAGGGCGGCGTGTGGCAGGGCGTCGAGAACCAGATGCTCATGCAGGGCAAGCCCGCGTCCGACTCGGTGAAGGTCTCCAACGACCGGGCCGACGCGTTCTGGAAGGGCACGCAGTCCTGGACCGACCCGGTCTACCAGGAGTCGTCCGCGCGCTACGAGCAGGTCATGAAGTACATCGAGCCGAACGCGTCGGGCGTCGCCCAGCTGACCGCGCCCGGCGTCTGGGCGGCGCGGGCGAACGACTACCCGTTCCTGCTGGACGGTTCATGGGACGGGGCGGTCATCCAGAAGGCCGACCCCAACCTCAAGCTCGGGTTCTTCACCATGCCGGGCACCGACACCGCCTCGGCCAACCGCGTGTCGGTGCGCCCCGACCTCACCTGGATGGTCCCGACCAGCGCGAAGCACAAGGACCTGGCCATGGAGTGGCTGTCGATGTTCTCCCAGCCGGACAACTACCAGCAGTGGCTGAAGCTGACCGGCTCGATCTCCACCCAGCCGGCGGTGAAGAACACCGGCCTGGACTGGACGGACTGGCTGAACAGCCACATGGACGGCGCCTTCCAGCAGCTCGCCAACCCGTGGGTGCCCGCGGGCGCGCCACTGGACGCGGCCGGCCCCGACTTCTACAAGCTGACGCCGATCGGCAGCGACAGCGTCGACACCATCCTCAACCGCTCGGCCAACGCCTACCGCAAGTCGGTCAAGGGCTGACCGCCGCCCGGAAGCAATTCAGAGAGGAGGCGCGGCGTGGCACGCTGTCCCTTCGGAACCAGGCGGACGCGGCGGTTCATCCCCTGGGCCAGCATCGCGATACCGGGAGCCGGTTGGCTGCTGTTCGGGCTCTACCCGTCACTGGCCACCATCATCTACTCGTTCACCAGGTACTCCGGACTCCCCGGCACGCCGCTGAACTTCTGCGGCCTGTGCAACTACCACACGGCCTTCACCTCGCTGCTGCCGCAGCTGTGGAGCGCGGTGCGGGTCACGCTGATCTACGTGGTCGGCGTGACCGTACTGCAGAACGTGGTCGGCCTCGGCCTGGCCATGCTGCTGAACCGGGGCGGTCGCTCCTACACCTTCTACCGCGCGCTGATCTTCATGCCGCAGATCTTCTCGGTCACGGTGGTCGGTGCGGTGTTCTCCCTCATGCTCGACCCCTACTCGGGACCGGCGGAGAAGATCGTCCACGGCCTGTTCGGCATCAACTCCGCCTTCCTCGGGTCGAGTTCACTGGCGCTGCCGCTGGTGATGCTGGTGAACGTCTGGATGTTCTCCGGCTACTCGATGCTCATCTACATCGCCGGACTGCGGAACATCCCGCGCTCGGTGTACGAGGCCGCGGCGATGGACGGCGCCGGGCGCTTCCGGGTGTTCCGGCACGTGACGTGGCCGCTGCTGGCCTCGGCCACCACCGTGAACGTCTTCCTCACCACCATGGCCACGCTCGGCGAGTACGCCCTGGTGCTGGTCCTGACCGGCGGCAACTTCGGCACCAAGACCCTGGGGCTGTACATGTTCCAAGCCGCGTTCGGCAGCGACAGCCAGCTCGGCTACGGCTCGATGCTCGCGATGCTGCAGTTCGTGCTGACGATCGTGATCGGCGGCGGCCTGCTGTACGTGCTGCGCCGGCGGGAGGTGGCACTGTGACGACACTCCAGGTGTCCAAGGCCCCGAAGGCCCCCGACACGCCGCACGCTCCGGCGCCCCTGCTGCGCGGGCTGCTGACCGGCCGGCGGACCAGGGCGGCGGGGGTGAACCTGATCTGCTTCGCCATCGCCGCCGGGCTGTTCGCGCTGCCGCTGGTGTACGTCCTGCTTCAGGCGTTCAAGACGTACACCGGCTTCCTGCAGAACCCCACCGGCACGCCCCACCCGTGGACCACCGAGAGCTTCTCGGCGGCCTGGCACCAGGGGCACTTCGGCCGGGAGATGATCAACAGCCTGGTCTACGCGGCCGTCCCCGACGCCATCACGCTCATCCTCGGCGTCTTCCTCGCCTTCCCCATCTCCCGCGGCTACTTCAAGTACTCCAACGGGCTCTACACGTTCTTCATCTTCTCCGGCTTCCTGCCCGGCGGCCTGATCCCGCTGTTCATCGAGGCCCGGACGCTCCACCTGTACAACAGCATGGCCGGTTACCTGATCCTGACCAGCCTGTCCGGCGCCGGGTTCTTCTTCTTCGTCGGCTACATCAAGGGCATCCCGCGCGAGATCGACGAGGCGGCGGCGCTGGACGGCTGCGGCTACATCCGGTTCATCTTCACGATCATCATGCCGCAGATGAAACCGGCGCTGGCCACCTTCGGGATCTTCGGCTTCGTGCACGCCTGGAACAACCTGATCCTGCCCCTGGTGATGCTCTCCGACTCCGCGCTGTGGCCGGTCACCCGCGGGCTCTACTCGTTCTTCGGCGAGTACTCGCAGAACTGGCCGCTCATCGCCGCCGGCACGTTCATCGTGGCCGCGCCGATCATGCTGCTGTTCATCCTGCTCCAGCGCTACCTCGTCGAAGGCGTCGCGGGCGGTGCGTCGTTCGGCACCCAGGGCGTCGCGCCCGGCGCGTCCGGCGCCGGGGGCGCCGAGACGGGAGGCGGCGCGTGACCGCCCCCGTCACCGACTGGCCGGCCGGCGGCGAGGCGGTGCGGTTCCTGCTCCGCGACCCGCTCGCCCACCCGGAGTTCGCCTGGCCCAGGACCCTGCTGCACTACCCGGTGCGGTGGGCGGTGCCCGCGGTGCGTGCCGGGCAACTGCGGCTGCTCGACGAGAACGGCGCGCCGGTGCCGTTCCAGCTGACGGAGGTCGGCGAGGAACGCTCCGACGCGAACGCGGGGGACGGCGCGAACTGCGTTGCCGGCGCGGACGTTGCCGGCGCCGACGAGGCCGGGGCCGGCGTTGTAGGCGGGCGCTTGACCGCGGCCACCGTCTGCTTCTTCGCCGACCTCGCGCCCGGCGCGCGCCACGCGTTCACCCTGCGCGCGGACACGACGGCGCCGTCCCCGGCCGGGCCCGACCGGCCGGTCACCGTCACCGAGGACGGCGACGGCATCGTGGTGGACGCCGAGCCCCTGCGGGTCCGGCTGCCGTCCGCCGGCCGGTACACCGGCCGGGACGTGCCCGGCCCGATCCGCCAACTCGACCGCGGTCAGGGCTGGGTGGGCAGGTCCGTCCTGCACTGCGCGGCCGAGCGGCTGGAACGCCTCGACGTCCGACGGGCGGAGCACGGCCCGCTGTTCGCCACGCACCGCCTGGACTACCGCTTCGCCGGCGGCGCGCGGTACACCGCGACGGTGCGCGTCCTGCAGGGCTGCGACTTCGTCGAACTGGCCGAGGAGGCAACCGGGTTCGACACGGACGGCGCCGCCTGGGAACTGGACTGGGAGGGCTGCGCTCCCACCCACCGGTTCTCGTCGGCCTGGCCGTTCTCGCAGCACCCCGCCGACCACGCCGATCCCGGGTCGCCGGAGGTGTACCACTGGCTCGGCATCGACGAGCCGATCGTCGTCGGCGACAGCGGCGAGGACCCGTCGTTCTCCGGACCGGGCGGCCGGGAGCGGCCACGGGAGCGGATGGCCGTCACCGTCGGCCCCTACGCCCCGAGTTTCGCCTGGGACATCCGGCCGCACGCGGCGTTCTGGGACCCGGTCGGCGGCGACGCGATGGGCGTGTTCATCCGCGACCACGCCCGCTGGGAGGACCACGAGTACGCCGCCTGGGCCTCCGCGGACACCCTCCAGATCCGCTTCCGGCACGACGGCGTGCTGCACTGGACCTGGCCGCTGCGCACCGGGACGCGCAGCACCGGCATCGCGTTCTACGACCACGAACGCGACCTGGAGGTGCTGCGCGGTCAGCAGGCGATGGCGTACCAGTCCACGTACGTGCGCCACCTGCACCACTGGCAGGGCACGCTCAGCCTGGACCGGGTCAAGGACTGGCGCCTGACGTACCGCGGCAAGCGCCCCGAACCCCTGTGCCTGGAAGGCGAGTTCGACACCCCGGAGGAGTTCGCAAGCGCGCTGCTGTACGGCACCGAGGGGCCGCGGCTGATCGCGAACGGCGTCAACGACCTCGCCGGCTACCTCAACATCGGCCAGCGCCCGCTGTACGACCGGCTGTTGGACGGCTACGACCGGTTCGCCGGCCACCTCGACGCCGAGCAGCGCGAACGCGTCGACGCCCTGATGCTGTTGACCGGGTACGTCTCGGCGGGCGAGGAGATCGGCCCGCTGCGGCGGATGATGGGCGGGCACCCCAACTTCCTGGCCGACGGCAAGGCCGCGCTGGCCTGCCTGGCCCGGCTGTTCCCCGAGCACGAGGCCGCGGGGGAGTGGCTGGACCAGTTCGAGAAGTTCTGCGAGCTGTCCGGCGTCTTCCACACCCGTCCGGCGCTGCCCTCCCGCCGGGCTCGGCCCGGCCGCTGGACCGAGAGCCTGTCCACGTACGTCTGGGCCTTCCTGCGGCCGGCCGCCCAGGGCAACTTCCTGGGCCGGCAGGCCGACGGACGCAACCGCATGGCCACACCGGAACTCGCGGCCCTCGGCGACTGGCTGGTCAACGCGCTGACCGCGCCGATCGACGTCACCGGGACCGGCGAGCTGCGCCGGCTGCATCCCGCGCAGGGCGCGCACGCGTACTGGCCGCGCCGCCCTCCCATCGAGATGCGGCTGCTCGGCGAGGCGCTGCACCGCTTCCGCCCACTGGTCGCCGAGCACCTGATGTGGGGCAGCGACCCCACCGCCCGGCGGCTGGACAGCCCGCCGGACGTGCCCGATCCGTGGCACGTCACGGTGCGCTCGGAAGGCAACCACGGCACCAACCCGCGGCTGCGCAGCGCGAAGTACACCGGGTACGGCGTCACGCTGCGCGCCGACGTCGACCGGCCGGGCGAGGTGGCGGTCTTCCTCCAGCAGGTCGACCGCGGGCCCAACTACCGCTGGGGGATCGCCGACGACAACGGCAACGGCCACCTGTACTACTACGCCGGCGGCCGCTCCTACAGCGGCCACGGCCCCGAGGACGCCGGCGACCGCCGGGTACCCGACGCGACCTTCGCCACCTCCTGCGCGGTCTGGAAGGACGGCGCCTTCCGCGGCATCGGCAACCACACCCTGGACCGGCCGATGTACGACCTGGGCGGCGCGCAGTACGCGGAGATCACCTCCGACCCGGACAGCCCGGTCGGCGAGCTGTACCTCGGCCGCAGCGTCCTGCTCGTCGGCAGCGACTACCTGGTCACCTACGACGCGTTCGCGCCGGGCCAGCGGATGGTGTGGACCTGGTCGGTGCCGACCGTGGCAAACGGCCACGACGCCAACAGCTACGGCCACCTCGCCGACGAGATGCCGTTCATCCATGTGGTGCGCGGCGTGCGGGAGGACGGCGCGCTCGACGGCACGTTCGCCACCGACGTCACCCGCGGCGTGCGGCTGGAGGGCAGGGCCGACGGCTCGAACAGCAACACGCTCGCCGTCGCCAGCCACCGCGACGACCTGGTCGTCGCCCCCGCGAGCAGCACCCCGTGGGGCGCCAGGGTCCGCACCCCGCACAGCCTCGACCACGTGTTCCGCCACCAGGCGGCGACGCACTACGAGCCGACGACCGTGGACTTCGCCGGCGACGGGCTGCGCTTCACCGGCACCGCCGGCGCGATCCGGCTGTTCGACGACGGCACCCGCGAGTTGACGCTCTTCCACGGCAGCGCCGTCGGCACCGCGGACGTGCTGCTGACCACCGATGACCCGGACCTGGGCATCAGCCTCGGCTACCGCGACCCCGGCGAACTGCGCGGCACCTACGACGCGCCCGGCGACAGCGAGGTGACCCTGCACCTGCCCGCCGGAATCGGCGACCGGACCCGCTTCCACGTCGACGGCGACGCGCTGAGCCCGCTCGCCGCCTCGCACGACACCCTGCGGGTCGCGCTGCCGCGCGGCCGGCACCAGTGGGAGGTGACCGCGCGCCGGCCGGAGCCGATGCCGCCGCGGATCGTGCGGACCGAGACCGTACCCGGCGGCGCGGTGGTGCACTTCGCCCCCGTCGCCGGCGCCGGGTCCTACCTGCTCGAACTCAGCGAGGACGGCGGCGGGACCTGGACGGCGGCCGGGCAGACCGCCACCGGCCCGGGCCGGCTCACCGGGCTGGCCGACGGCACCAAGTACCACGTGCGCGTCACCGCCCGGAACGCCGACCGCAGCGGCGCCCCCGGCGCCGACTACCCCGTCTACGCCACCAGCCAGGTGCCCGACCCGCCGGACGGCCTCAAGCTCCGGCTCGGCGCCGGCACGGTCACCGCCACCTGGGGCGAGGTGCTCGGCGCCGCCCGCTACCGGCTCTACCGGCGCCGCAAGGGCGACGCCGGGTACCGGGAGATCTTCGCGGGCCCGGCCTTCGAGTACGTCGACCAGGTGCCCGGGACCGTCCCCGCGACCGGCGATCCGGGCCAGGCCGTACCCGGCGACGCGCCGGTCCACGAGTACGCGGTCGCGGCCGAGAACGGCAACGGCCCCGGCCCCTTGTCGCCCGCCACGGACACCGACCCCGGCAGCTGGCGGCACTGGTACCCGCCGGTGGAGCTCGCCTTCCGGCGTCACCACAGCTACCACCAGCCCCCGTACCAGCCCGCCTCGACGACCCCGCCGCCGTACGACGAGCAGCGGCCGCCGGCCCGGCTGCCGGACGCCGCCGGCCCGGTGGAGCGGACATGGTGACCCGGCAGCGCGTCCTGATCACCGGCGCGGCCGGCCGCATCGGCCGGGCGCTGCGCCCGCGGCTGGCCCGGCCCGACCGGGTGCTGCGGCTGCTGGACATCGCGGAGATCGCGCCGCCCGCGGCCGGCGAGGACGTGGAGATCGTCCGGGCCTCGTTCACCGACCCGGGCGCGATCGACGCCGCGTGCCGGGCCGTTGACGCGGTGGTCCATCTGGGCGGGCTGGCCGGTGAAGCGCCCTGGGAACGGATCCGGGAGGTCAACATCGACGGCACGCAACGGGTGCTGGAGGCCGCGAGCCGCCACGGCGTGCCCCGCGTGGTGCTGGCCTCCAGCATCCATGTCGCCGGGTTCCGCACCCGCGACGACGCGGCCCGGCGGGAGAGCGGCGGTGCCGCGGGCCGAGGCGACGCCGCGCGCGGCGGCGAGGTCCGCGCGGACCTGCCCGCCGACATCACGCCGCGCCCGGACACGTACTACGGCGTGGGGAAGGCCGCGCTGGAGGCACTCGGCGCGCTGCACCACAGCCGGTTCGGGATCGACGTCTCCTGCCTGCGGATCGGCGCGTTCCGGCCGGTGCCGCGCGCGCCGGAGGACCTGGCCGTGTGGCTGTCGCCGGACGACGCGGCCCGGCTGGTGGAGTCCTGCCTGCGGGCCGAGCCGGCCGGCTACCGGGTGCTGTGGGGGATCTCCCGCAACACCCGCCGGTGGTGGTCCCTTTCGGAAGGGGAGGCGATCGGCTACCACCCCCGGGACGACGCCGAGAACCATCTGGCGGCCGTCCTGGAGTCCGGGGCGTTCGGCCCGGCGGACCTCGATCCGGCGGCCGCCCGCAACTTCCGGGTCGGCGGCAACTTCTGCACCATGCCGCTCGGTTGAGGGCAACCGGATCGGTCGTGGCGCTGTACGGGCCGTCCGGGTGGCGAACAACGTGGTCATCAGGGGCACTTGGCCGGGAATCTGACTGGGAGAGGGAACGCATGGGTGAGGAACATGCCGGTCGTGTCGCGCTGGTGACCGGCGGGTCGAGCGGCATCGGGCGGGCCGCCGCGGAACTGCTGGCCGCCTCCGGCGCCGCGGTGGCCGTCAGCGCGCTGGACGCGGCGGGCACGCACGAGACCGTCGAGGCGATCACCGCGGCCGGCGGCCGGGCGGTGCCGCTCGTCGCGGACGTCTGCGACCCCGCCGCGGTGGCCGAGGCGGTGCTGCGGACCGTGGACGCCTTCGGCGGCCTGGACGTGCTGGTGACATCGGCGGGCATCCAGCGCTACGGCACCGTGGCCGACACCGACGACAAGACCTGGGACGAGGTGTTCGCGGTCAACGTCAAAGGGGTGTTCCTGGCCGCGCGCGCCGCGCTGCCGCACCTGCGGCGCAGCACCGCGGGCGGTGCGGTGGTCGTGGTGTCCTCGGTGCAGGGGCGCGCCACGCAGCCCAACGTCGCGGCCTACGCGGCGGCCAAGGGCGCGCTCAACGCGCTGGTGCGTTCCATGGCCGTGGACGAAGCCCCCTACGGGGTGCGGGTCAACGCGGTCTGCCCCGGCTCGGTGGACACGCCGATGCTGCGGCGCTCGGCGGAGCTGTTCACCGACGGCAGCGCGGACGCGGTCGGCCGGCTGCTCGACGACTGGGGCCGCGACCACCCGCTCGGGCGGATCGCGCGGCCGCGGGAGGTCGCCGAGGTGATCGCCTTCCTGGCCGGCACCCGCGCCGCGTTCGTCACCGGCGTGGACGTCCCCGTGGACGGCGGACTGCTGGCCACGCTCGCCGTCGCGCTGCCGCAGGACACCACCGAACCCTCGCTGGGAGGCTGACCGTCATGGCGATGCGTATCGCACTCGGGCACATCGACGCGTACGACGGCCGGATCGGCACCTTCGCACGCCAACTGGGCCTGCACGGGCTCCAGTTCCACGCGCCGAAGGACCTGCCCGGCACCGGCGGATTCTGGAGCACCGCCGAACTCGCCGCCCTGCGCGGCCGTTGCGAGGAGGCGGGCCTGCGGATCGAGGGCCTGGAGAACGTGCCCGCCGCGCACTTCTTCAAGATCCAGCGCGGGCTGCCGGGCCGGGACGAGCAGATCGAGGGCTTCTGCCGGACACTGCGCAACATGGCCGCGACCGGCTACGACCTGCTCGGCTACAACTGGCTGCCGACCTACGTGTGGCGCACCACGATGGACGCCCCCGGCCGCGGCGGCGCCGCCGTCACCGGCTTCGACCTCGACCGGGCCGGCTCGGGCAACGCCCTTGCGGGCTACAAGCTCACCCCCGAGGAGCCGATCACCGAGCCGATCACCGCCGAGCAGTCCTGGGCCCACCACCAGTACTTCCTCGACGCCGTGCTGCCGGTCGCCGAGGCCGAGGGCGTACGGCTGGCCCTGCACCCCGACGACCCGCCGGTCGCCGAGCCGCTGGGCGGCGCGACCCGCATCTTCACCTCGCCTGCGGCGATCGCCGAGGCGTGGCGGCGCAGCGCCGGCAGCCCTGCCTGGGGGCTGGACCTCTGCCTCGGCACCGTCTCGGAGATGGCCGGCCAGGCGGCCGCCGAGGAGATCATCCGCACCCTGGGCCCGGCCGGCAAGGTCTTCTACGTGCACTTCCGCGACGTGAAGGGCACCGTCCCCCGCTTCGCCGAGTGCTTCCTCGGTGAGGGCAACCTGGACGTGCCCGCGGTCTTCGGCCTGCTGGACGAGGTCGGCTTCGACGGGTTCGTCATCGACGACCACGTGCCGGCCCTGGTGGGCGACGCCGGCACCTGGGCGGACACCTCGGCGGAGGCGTACATCAGCCGCGGCCGTTCCTATGCCATCGGCTACTTGCAGGGGGTGCTCGATGCCCGCCGTCGATGACGCCGCCTCGACCTCCCCGCCCGGCTCGGCCGCCCCGCCTGCGCCGGGCTCCCCGCCCGGCGGCGGTGCGGCGGTGTCGCGTGTGCGGTCGTGCGGTCGGCTCAGCCGGCGGCGGGGGCGGCGACCTCGGCCCGGCCGTACGGCGTGAGGACCACAGGGCCGAGCAGCCCGTTGCCGGTACGGGTCCGGCCGCTCGCGCCGGTGCCGGGAGCCACCCGGACGGCGTTGATCAGCGGGGTGGCGACACGCACGGTGATGGTGTTGTCCCCGCCCTTCAGCGTGGCGCCGAGGTCGATGCGGGACGGGTCGGCGAAGTCCACCGCCGGCAGCGCCGTGCCGTTGACGGTGACCTCGGGGGTGTCGACGACATGGCCGAGGTCGAGGTGGGCGTGCCGGCCGCCGGTCCAACTCGACGGCAGGGTCAGGTGGGTGGTGTAGGTGGCGGTGCCGGCGACGTCCTGGAGGTCGACGGGGTAGCCGTCGGCTCTGGTGATGGCGGTCCACGCGGGCAGCGCGCCGGTCGCCGGGTCGGCGCTGACGGCGATCGGGCCGATCGTGGTGTGGGCGGTGTCGCCGGCCGCGCCGCTCGGGCCCGGTGTCCAACTGTCCACGGTCAACTGCCAGTTCGAGAGGGTGGCGGCCGCCGGCACATCGGCGATGGAGGTGGTGACCGTCCCGCCGTTGGACAGGGTGGTGCTGAACCCGCCCGGCCGGCTTGAGTCGATCGCCAGGTTTCCGCCGGTGTCGAAGACCGCCTGGTCGGCCGTGGTGGCGGTGGCGGTGAGCGGGCCGGGCGCGGCGCCGAACTTCCCGGCGTCGGTGCTCAGGGCGACCACCGTGGCGTCGTGGGCGCCGAGCCGCACGTCCAGCGTGACCGTGCCGTCGGCGGCGGCGTACCGGGCGAGCGGCGTGATGTCACCGGTCCACGTGTTCAGCGCGTAGGGCGCCCCCTTGCCGGTGAGGGTGATGCGCTGGTCCACCGCCTTGGCCGAGTTGTTGTAGAGGTAGTAGTACTGCGTGGCGCCGTCGTCGCGGCGCACGTCGAGAAGGGCGCCGCTGGTCGGGTCGCCGGTGTGCGCGGCGGCCGGGGTGATGCCCAGGCTCGCCAGCGCGGCGGGCACGCCCGCCTCCGAACTCACCCGCAGCACATGCTGCTTGGCGGCCCTCGCCGCCGCGCCGTCCTTGCCGACCAGGGCGTAGAGGGCGTTCCAGTCCGCCTGGACGGCCCGGTCGGCCGGGCCCGCGTCGTATCCGGGTGTGGTGATCGCCGCCGGTGCGGCGGGGCCGATGACGACCACGGGCAGACCCGCCCGGGCGAGCGCGAGGATCTGGGCGGCGTCGGCGGGCTTGAGGGACCTGGGGTCGTTCAGGATCAGGGCGTGGTAGTCCGATGTCCCGGGGAAGAGCACCCCGTTGCGGTAGTCCTTCGACGCGTCGGTGAGGAAGGAGGAGTCCGCGTAGCCGTAGGTGTAGCCGGCGGCCGACAGCGCGGAGGTGTTCTTGACGACGCTCGCCGGGTCGTCGTACGCCTGACCCGCCAGCCCCACGTTCTGGTAGTAGACGCCCACGTCGTAGCTGGGCCTGCCCTGACGCAGCACCAGGGACATCCGGGCGATGTCGTCGTTGAGCGCCTTGGCGTCGCGCCACTGCGGCATCCGCGGGCCCCACGCCTCGGAGAAGCTGGTGTTGCCGCCGTAGCTGAAGCCGGGCCAGAGGGACGTGGCGCCCGAGCCGGCCGGGGCGGTCTGGTAGGGCATGCCGTGCCAGACGATCTGGTTGTCGCCGCCGGCCATGTCGATGTAGACCTCGCTGGTCAGGTTCTGCGCGGCGGTGGTGGCCCAGACCTGCGAACTGATCGCGCAGCACTCGCCGGACACGACGGGGGCGCCGGTGCGGTCGGCGCTCGCCGCGATGACCTTGAAGTCCTGGTCGGGGTTCTTGCCGTTGAACTCGAAGCCCTCGCCCTCTGGGATACCGATGTGGGTGCCGGCCTCGGCGGCGTCGATCGGGGCGCCGTACGCCTGGGCCCTGACCGTCAGGCCGTTGGCCTCGGCCCAGCTCTCCAGCGCGGCCAGGTAGCGGTTGCCGTACAGGTCGCTGAACGTCTGCTCGTAGTCCTTGATCATGCGGGTGCCCAGGCCGTCGGCGTAGGTGAACGGGGCCGGGCGGGTGCTCACCCGGCGGGCGTCGAAGCCGGCCAGCGCGGGCAGCGCCTGGTCGACCGGGTAGCCGCGCAACTGCCCGAACCGGGCCGGGAAGTCCCAGGTCCAGGCGAGTTCGTCGGACAGCTCCAGCGAGTCCTCGAAGAGCGCCGGGGTGCCGGCCGTGCGCGCGGTCCGCGCGATGGCGTCCTTCACCGTCGGGTCGTCGAGGACGTTCCGGTCCCAGAAGTCGGTGAGGGCGGTCGCGCCGCTCGCCGACAGGTGGTCCAGGACGTACGCGGCACCGGTCGGCGAGACGTTGTTCGCCGCTTGGCCGTCGGCGGTCTGGTAGAAGTCCAGCACCACCCACGGATGGCCGTTGCCCCGCGGGAAGGTGTGGCTCAACTCGCCCCGGGCGTCGAGCTTCCCGGTGACGTCGGTCACCGTGGCGCGGTCCAGGGAGACCGACGCGGTCGAGGCGTCGCAGGCGGTGGCGCACTGCGCGACCTCGACCGCGACCAGTTCCTCGGCCGCGGTGTCGACCGCCCGTTCGCCGATCGCGTGCGCCGCCGCCACCGGTGTGACCGTGACGCCGGTGCCGGGTGCGACGATCCGCTCGCCCGCCGCGTGGGAGTGCCGCAGCGCGGTGGTGAAGGTGAGGTCCTGGCCCGCGTCGCTGACCGCGGCGCCCAGGGGATGCGCGGAGCCCAGCGCGGTACGGACGGTGACCGTCCTGACGGACGGGTCGACGGCCGACACCTGCGCGGACTCGACGCCGGCGCCCGGGTCCACGGTGAGGGTGTCGCCGGCCGTGATCCCGGCGACGGAGGACAGCGCCAGCGAGGTCGCGCCGGCCGTGCTCGCGCTCTTCAGCGTGGTGCTGTTCGCCGCGCTGCCGGCGGCCTTGATCGTCGCGGTGTCCCGGTCGGCGCCCGAGCCGATCGTCACGGTCACGCCCGCGACCAGGTTGGTGTCGGTGGTCGCCGTCACCACCCGCGACGCGCCGGCCCCGGTGGCATCGGCGACGGTGGTGCACGGCGAGGACGTGCCCACCTTCCGCACCGTCACGACATCGGTTCCGGTGCTGCCGGCCGGGCCGAGCGCGATCCTGTCCCCGACGGCGAGATTCCGGGTCGAGTCGAGCAGGACCGTGCCGGCGCCCGCGGCGACCGGGCCGCACAGCGCCTTGGACACCGACGGCGGCCGCACGGTCGTGGCCGGCAGGACGCCGCCGCGGGTGCTGCCGGCCGCGTCGAACTCCCGTCCGTAGATGACCTGCTGGGCCACCTGCGGCTGGTTGAAGCTGTCGACGCTCGGCACGGTCGGGGGCCAGCGCGGGCCGGCGGCGAGGTCCAGGATCAGCCCGTCCCTGACCGCCTCCGCCTCGATCACCTGTACCCGGTGCGACCACAGGGGGGTGCCGTAGCCGTACGTCGACAGGTACCGCTCGCTGCTGTGCAGGGTGCTCCCGGCGCCGTTCGGTGCCGGAAAGGCGGTCACCTCCGCGCCGCCGCCACCGACCGCGGCGATCTGCCCGAGCTCGGAGCGCAGTTCGGCGTCCGACTCGTCGGCGACCGGCAGCCACCACCGGTACTTCGGCCGGTCCACCGTCGGCGGGTTCCCGAACGAGGCCGCCGTGAGCACGGGGTTGGGCTCCTTCGTCCGCGGCCGGGCACCGGAGGCCCCGGTGGCGGTGCCGCCCGTCGCCGTTGCCGTTGCCGTCGCGGTGGTCGCGCCGGCGAGCAGCGCGGCCGCCACGGCCAGCGCCGCCCACGACCTCCGCCGGCTGCGGTGCCTGCTGCCTCGTGCACTTGTCACTGCGCCTCCGGACGTGTGGACGCGATCCGGACCGACCGACGTCAGAACGCCCTTTGTATCCGGCGGTTTCGCGGGAGAAAAGAACGACACGTCCATGTTCGGGTGAGATGTCGGCGGGTGGCCCGCATGCACCTGACCGGCCGTCACAGCAG
>NZ_JACEGK010000070.1:0-20458 GCF_056859195.1 Streptomyces sp. NH27 | reverse complement strand
GGGGGATGCGGGCATCCGGCAGGAGGGCGGGCCGCAACCGGCAGGTCACCTGGCCGTCACCTGGTGATCTCCCGTACGGTCACCGGACGATCACCGGGCGATCGCCGGGCAGAGGCCCGGCCGGGAGGGTGTCCGGCCCGTGGTAGTTTCGTTGTACGGGAGCGGTCGTTGTATGCTGCTCCGGTTGCCTGGGGCTCTCCCGGGTTTCTCACCGTAATGCATCTGAGCATCTGAAGTCTTTGGAGTGACCCGTGGCTGCTAACTGCGACGTCTGCGGCAAGGGGCCGGGCTTCGGCAACAGCATCTCCCACTCGCACCGCCGTACTCCGCGTCGTTGGAACCCCAACATCCAGCGCGTGCGTGCGGTTGTCGGGAAGACGCCGAAGCGCCTCAACGTCTGCACCTCGTGCATCAAGGCCGGCAAGGTCACGCGCTGACCGCAGCGCAGTCCTGGTGGCTACCTGAAGCCGATCCACCTCACGGTGGATCGGCTTTTCAGCGTGCCCGGATGCGGCTGCGCCAGCCGTGGTCGACCGGGCCGATACCGGCTCCGAGCGGGAAGCCCGCCTCGATGGCGCCCCTGACGTACTCCTTGGCGTAGCCGACCGCGGCGGGCACGTCGTGGCCGAGCGCCAGGTAGGAGGCGAGCGCGCCGGCCAGGGTGCAGCCGGTGCCGTGGGTGTGCCGGTTGCCGTACCGGGGCGCGCGGTACCACCGTTCGGTACGGCCGTCGGAGAGCAGGTCCACGGCCTCGGCGTGCCGTTCGGCGTCGGGCAGGTGGCCGCCCTTGACCAGCACCCAGCGCGGGCCGTAGCCGAGCATCGCGCGGGCCGCGGCGCGCATCCCGTCCTCGTCGGCGACCACGACGCCCGTGAGGCGGGTCACCTCGTCGAGGTTCGGGGTGGCCACCGTGGCCAGCGGCAGCAGCCGGGTGCGGACCACCTCGACGGCCTCCTGGCGCAGCAGCGCGTCGCCGTGCTTGGAGACCGCGACCGGATCGACCACCACGGGTACGCCGCGGTCGAGGCCGGCCAGCAGGTCGACGACGGTGCCGGCCGTCGCCGCGGAGGAGAGCATGCCGGTCTTGACCGCCTGCACCCCGATGTCGTCGACGACCGCGCGGAACTGCGCGCGGACCGCGTCGGCCGGCAACTCCCAGGCGCCTTGCACGCCCAGCGAGTTCTGCGCCGTGACGGCGGTGAGCACGCTCATGCCGTGCACGCCGAGCGCGAGCATCGTCTTGAGGTCGGCCTGGATGCCCGCGCCGCCGCCGGAGTCGGACCCGGCGACGGTCAACACCCGCGGCGGCGCGGGGCGCGGCTCCCAGGGCGCGGCCGGATCGCCCTCGGTGCCCGCGTCGCCCACGTCGTCCGCCGCACTCACGTGTCCGACCCGAAGTGGTCCCAGCCGCCTGCCTTGTCCCACGGAACGCCGTCGACGGTGACCCGCGGGGTGCGCCCGGTGGGCGCGGTGACGTCGCCGATGATCCGCCAGCGGGCCGGGAGTTTCACGTCGCGCGGGAACGCGGCCACGATGGCGTGGTCCTCGCCGCCGGTGAGCACCCAGTGCAGCGGATCGACGCCGACGGCCTGGCCGATGTCCGTCATCTGCGCGGGGACGTCGATGGCGGCGGAGCGCAGGTCGATGTCCACGCCGCTGGCGGCGGCGATGTGGCCGAGGTCGGCGACCAGGCCGTCGCTGACATCGGTCATCGCGGTGGCGCCGAGCTCCGCGGCGGCCGGGCCCGCGTGGTAGGGCGGCTCGGGCCGGCGGTGCGCCTCGACGAAGGCACGCGGCGAGCGGAAGCCGCGGGAGAGCACGGCGAGTCCGGCCGCGGACCAGCCGAGCCAGCCGGTGACCGCGATCAGGTTGCCCGCGCGGGCGCCGGCGCGGGTGACGGCGGGCCGGTTGCGCAGGTCGCCGAGGGCGGTGATGGACACGGTGATGGTGTCGCCGCGCACCACGTCGCCGCCGACCACCGCCGCGCCGGCCACCTGGCACTCGTCCCTGATGCCGTCCATCAGCTCGACCGGCCAGGTGACGGGCAGTTCGGCGGGCACGACGAGCGCGAGCAGCACCGCGGTGGGCACCGCGCCCATGGCGGCGATGTCGGCGAGGTTCTGCGCGGCGGCCTTGCGGCCGACGTCGTAGGCGGTGGACCAGTCGCGGCGGAAGTGCCGTCCTTCGAGGAGCACGTCGGTGGTGGCCACCACCCGGCGGTCGGGTGCGGCGACCACGGCGGCGTCGTCGCCGGGGCCGATCTGCACCGCGGGGGTAGAGGTGAGGCGGGAGGTCAGTTCCCTGATGAGCCCGAACTCCCCCAGCTCGCCCACAGTCCCCTTCATATCGTCGTCCCCTCGATTCTCGGCCGGCGCCCGTGCTCCGGTCCGTTCCACTGCGTGTTTCCCGTCAATACGGGGGTCTGGTACCGCGCGGGTCTCCCCGCTGCGCGCGACGACGCGATACCGTAGCGTCTCCCCTCCCACATGATCCTCGAAGCCGCCCTGGAGGTTCCGTGGTACAGGCGTACATCCTGATCCAGACCGAGGTCGGGAAAGCCTCGGCAGTAGCGGAGGTGATCTCCAAGATCGATGGAGTCATTCAGGCCGAGGACGTCACAGGTCCCTACGACGTCATCGTCCGCGCACAGGCCGACACGGTCGACGAACTCGGCCGCATGGTGGTCGCCAAAGTCCAGCAGGCCGAAGGCATCACCCGCACGCTGACCTGCCCGGTCGTCCATATATAGCCCCCGCCGAGCCCTGAAAGCGGGGCTCTCCCTATGCTTTCCCGATGATGCTCTACCGCCGGGTCGTCCTGATCTCCGTGTCCGCCGCCGCGTGCCTGTCCGCGGCGGCGGTCTACGTGTTCACCAACTCCGGTAGCGATGACGACTCGGTCGCCGTACCGGTTCCGAACGCCCAAGTCACCACCTACTGCAAGGCGCTGCACACGAAGTTGCCGAAGACGGTGGACGGGCTGCCCGGCCATGATCTCAACCCGGCGTCCCCGCTGACCGCCGGATGGGGTGATCCTACGATCGCGCTGCGCTGCGGTGTGCCGCGGCCGGCCGCGGACGACTCGGTGAAGACCGACGGGGTGGAGGTCGACGGTGTCGGCTGGTCCATCGAACCTCAGTCGGACGGTTCCTTCCGGTTGACCACGACGCTGCGCAAGGCGTACGTCGAGGTGGTGCTGCCGAAGAAGTACGCCACCGACCTCGGGCCGCTGACCGATCTGGCCTCGGCGGTCAAGCACACGATCCCCGCCGGAATCTGAGCGCGGCACGCTCGGCTCGGCGGGGATCGGTGCGGACGGCGGGTCGGGGCCGGCGCCGCGGTCAGCGCAGGCCGGTGGAACGGCGCAGCGCCGCCTGGATGAGCAGGTCGATCAACTCGGCGTAGCCGACGCCGCTCTCCTGCCACATCCGCGGGTACATCGAGATCGGGGTGAAGCCGGGCATGGTGTTGATCTCGTTGATGACGAACTCGCCGCTGTCCAGCAGGAAGAAGTCCGCGCGGACCAGGCCCTCGCAGGACGCGGCCTCGAACGCCTCGACGGCCAGCCGCTGTACGCGCTCGGTCTGCTCCTCGGTGAGCGGGGCCGGCACGATGCCCTCGGCCGAGTCGATGTACTTCGCGTCGAAGTCGTAGAAGTCGCTGCTCGCGGCCGGCGGGATCTCGGCGGGCACCGAGGCGCGCGGGCCGTCGGCGAACTCCAGCACGCCGCACTCGATCTCGCGTCCGCGCAGCAGCGCCTCGACGAGCACCTTGGGGTCGTGCCTGCGGGCCTCGGCGAGGGCGGCGTCGAGTTCGTCGGGGCCCTCGACCTTGCTGATGCCGATGGACGAGCCGGCCCGGGTCGGCTTGATGAACAGCGGCCAGCCGTGCACTTGCGCAAAGTCCAGCACCTTGCGGCGGGCGACGACCGGGTCCTGCTCCCACTCGCGCGGGCGGATCACCGTGTACGGGCCGACCTTCAGCCCGAACGACGTGAAGATCCGCTTCATGTACTCCTTGTCCATGCCGACCGCGGAGGCCAGCACGCCCGCGCCGACGTACGGCACGCCGGACAGTTCCAGCAGCCCCTGGAGGGTGCCGTCCTCGCCGTAGGGACCGTGCAGCATGGGGAAGACGACGTCGACCTCGCCGAGCGCCTTCGGCACCGCGCCGACCTCGGTGTAGACGACCTCCCGGTTGCCCGGGTCGACGGGCAGCAGCACCGCGCCGTCGTGGTCGGTGACCTGCTCGACGCTGGGCATCCGCCGGTCGGCGATCGCCATCCGCTCGGGTTCGTCGGCGGTGAGCGCCCAACGGCCCTCGGTGGTGATGCCGATCGGCAGGACGTCGTACTTGTCGCGGTCGATGGCACGCAGCACGCTGGCCGCGGTCACCACGGACACGCCGTGCTCGGAGCTGCGCCCGCCGAACACGACGGCGACGCGCGGCTTTCGGCCGTAACTCGGCCGCTTGGGGTGCTGGTCCGGGCTCTGGGGCGATGGCAGGTTGCTCATGTCGCGTTGACCTTACCGTTCGGGTTTCGCGGAACGTGACATCAACTCCCTGACGGCCACGACGGGTGGCTTCCCGTTGTGCACGATGTCGACCACGGTCTCCGTGATCGGCATGTCGACGCCGTGCCTGCGGGCGAGGTCGGCGACGGACTCGCAGGACTTGACGCCCTCGGCGGTCTGGCTGGTGGCGGCGATGGTCTCGGCGAGGCTCATGCCGCGGCCGAGGTTGTGGCCGAAGGTGTTGTTGCGGGACAGCGGGGAGGAGCAGGTGGCGACGAGGTCGCCCATCCCGGCGAGGCCGGCGAAGGTGTACGGGTCCGCGCCCATCGCCAGGCCCAACCGGGTGGTCTCGGCGAGGCCGCGGGTGATCAGGGACGCCTTGGTGTTGTCGCCCATGCCCATGCCGCCGGCGATGCCGACCGCGAGCGCGATCACGTTCTTCACCGCGCCGCCGAGTTCGCACCCGGTCACGTCGGTGTTGGTGTAGGGCCGGAAGTACGCGGTGTGGCAGGCGGTCTGGATCCGGCGGGCGGCGGACTCGTCGCGGCAGGCGACCACCGCGGCGGCGGGTTGGCGGGCGGCGATCTCGGGGGCGAGGTTGGGGCCGGTGAGCACCGCGACGCGGGCCGGATCGACCTTGGCGACCTCCTCGATCACCTCGCTCATCCGGTTGGCGGTGCCGAGTTCGACGCCCTTCATCAGGCTGACCAGCACCGCGTCGGGACGCAGCAACGGCGCCCAGTCGGCGAGGTTGGCGCGCAACGACTGCGACGGCACGGCCAGGAAGACGAATTCGGCACCGGCGGCGGCCGCGGCCGCGTCGGTGGTCGCCGTCACGGCCGGCGGCAGCGTGATCTCGCTGGAGTACTCCGGGTTGATCCGGGTGGTGTTGATGGCGGCGGCGAGTTCGGGCCGGCGCCCCCACAAGGACACTTCGCAGCCCGCGTCCGCCAGCACCATCGCGAACGCGGTGCCCCAGGACCCGGTGCCGTACACGGCGCAGCGAGCCGTCACGCCGCCCCCTTGCCGTTGTCGCCCTTGGCGTCCTTGGCGTCCTTGTCCTTGGGCGCCTTGCGCGGGTCGTAGAGGCCGTCCGGGGCGGGGATGCCGCGGACTTCTGCCAGGAGTTGCTTCACATCGGACATGATGGCCCCGGTGACCTCGCGCAGCACCTCGGCGGTGGGCTCCTTGCCGTACCAGGCGTTGAGGTCCACCGGCGGGCCGACCAGCACGCGGTGCGTCTTGCGCGGCAGGAAGCTCGGCTTCTTCGCGTACGGCGGCAGGAACTCGTTCGCGCCCCACTGGGCGATCGGGATCACGGGTGCCCGGGTGAGCAGCGCGACGCGGGCGACGCCGGTCTTGCCGACCATCGGCCACTGGTCCGGGTCCCGGGTGAGGGTGCCTTCGGGGTAGAACGCCACGCACTCCCCCTTGTTGACCGCCTCGACCGCCGATCGGTACGCCGCCGCGGCGTCGGCGGTGGCCCGCACCACCGGGATCTGGCCGGTGCCGCGCATCACCGCGCCGACGAAGAACGGCTTGAAGAGCGCCGCCTTCGCCAGGAAGCGCGGAAGCCGACCGGTGTTGTACTGGAAATGCGCATACAGCAGCGGGTCGAGGTACGAGTTGTGATTCACCGCGGTGAGGAATCCTCCCTCGGCCGGAATGTTCTCCATTCCGCGCCAGTCCCGCTTGAAGAGCACGATGAGCGGCGGCTTGGCGATGGCGGCCGCCAGGCGGTACCAGAAACCGATTCTGCGGCGGGACACCCGGGACTCCTCTTCGTTGCCGATGGCGCCGCGCTCAAGGATCGCGGCTACCGAGAGGTTAACGCCAGCGGTTCGCGACCGGCGGGGCACCTCTGGCACCCGTGCCACGCGTGCTGCGGATGCCGGCCGCGCACCGGCCTGCCGACGTTGTCGGCGGCGGCCCGCACAATGGACGACGTGGATGAGGCGAGGTGGTCGCTGGTCGTGCCGTTGAAGCCGCTCGCGGTGGCCAAGAGCCGGCTGGCGGCCACGGGGGCGGTACGGCCCGCGCTGGCGCTGGCGTTCGCGCTGGACACGGTGGGCGCCGCGCTGGCCTGTACCGAGGTCGAGGACGTCACGGTGGTCACCGACGACCCGGCCGCCGGCGCCGAACTCGCCGGGCTCGGCGCCTTCGTCGTGGCGGACACCCCCGCCGCCGGGCTGAACGCCGCGCTGCGGCACGGCGCGGAGATGGTCAGGGCGCGCAGGCCGCATGCTCCGGTCGCGGCCCTGAACGGCGATCTCCCGGCCTTGCGGCCGAGGGAACTGGCGGAAGTGCTGCGGGCCGCTGCGGGGGCCTGTGAGCGGGCGTTCCTCGCCGATGCGACCGGCGTGGGGACAACGTTGCTCTCCACGGTGCCGTATCTGCCGCTTGCTCCCGGGTTCGGCGGGGCGTCCCGTGCGCGTCATCTCGCGTCCGGCGCCGCCGAGATCACGCTCCCCGCGGCGCCTTCCGTGCGGCAGGACGTGGACACCCTTGAGGATCTCGCCGCCGCTCTGGCGTTGGGGGTCGGGCCGTTCACCACCGCGGCTGTTGCGGCGCTGACGCCCCAGGGCGGATAGCCCTGTCAGTTGCGGGACCTTGCGGTGGGCGGTGGCTTGTCGCGCGGTTCTCTCCCAGGCGAAATTCCGAGGGAGAACCGCGCGCTCAGCGGACCACCGGCGAATGCTCCGGGCGCCTACGGCACCGGGTGGGACGGGCGGACCGGGGCACCCCGATTACGCTTGCCCACATGCAGGCCACCGCGTTCACGTTCGATCCCGTCAGCCGCGCCGGCAGTGTGCTGCTGGACGACGGCACCCCGCTGGAGTTCGACGCCGCGGCGTTCGACGCGGGGCGGCTGCGGCTGCTGCGCCCGGGCCAGCGGGTCCGTATCCGCACCGAGGGCGCGGGGTCGGCCCGCCGCGTGACGTTCCTGACCCTGCAGACCTTCCCGGACCCGGGTCCGGCCCCGGACTCACCCGCAGACGCGAAATAGCGCGGGCCGGGCGCCCCGTGGGAAGGGGGCCCGGCCCGGCGCGGTGAAGCGGGTTGAGCAGGTGGAGCGGTGGAAGCGGCTATCACCTGGCGGCGGCGCGCTTCGCGGTCTTGCGGGCGGAGCGCTTGGCCGGCGCCTTCTTGGCAGTGGCCTTCTTGGCCGGCGCCTTCTTGGCGGCGGCCTTCTTCGCGGTGGTGGCCTTCTTCGTGGCGGCCTTCTTGGCGGTGGACGCCTTCTTCGCGGTGGCCTTCTTGGCGGCCGTGGTCTTCTTCGCCGCCGCGGTCTTGGCGGTGGCCGCCTTCCGCGCGGTGGACGCCTTCTTCGCGGCGGCCTTCTTCGTCGCGGTGCGGGCGGTGGTCGATGCGCCACCGCTCAGGCTGCCCTTGGGCGCCTTCTTGACCGCGACCTCGCCGCCGCGCGGAAGCTTCTTCGACCCGCTGACCAGGTCCTTGAAGCCCTGCCCCGCACGGAACCGCGGCACGGAGGTCTTCTTGACCCGAACCCGCTCCCCGGTCTGGGGGTTGCGAGCGTAACGGGCGGGACGTTCGACCTTCTCGAACGAACCGAACCCGGTGACCGAGACCCGGTCACCGGAGACCACCGCGCGGACGATCGCGTCGAGAACCGCGTCAACCGCGTCCGCGGCGGCCTGTCGGCCGCCCACCTTGTCGGCAATCGCTTCTACGAGCTGCGCCTTGTTCACGTCTTCCCCTTCGGAAACTTGCCCGGCGAATGAGTACGGGCTGATTTCGCACGCTAGGCGGATATATACCGCAAATCAAATACGAAACGGGCGAATCACCCTTGTGCCGCAACGAACTCGGTACTCCGCGTGATCAGTGATCGGGGATTCCGAGCTCGTCCAACTCAGCCGTTAACACCTCCAGGCGCCGTGCCGCGTCGGCGAGATCGTGCTTCGCCACCGCGGTCACCGCGAGCAGTCGCCGAGTCAACTCCCGCCTTGTCCCGTCCGGGACTTCGGGATTGGCGACGCGCGTGTGCGCCTGCTTCAAACGCCCGGCGAGGACCCCGTAGAGCTCCAGTTGGCCATCGCGTTCCATGCGTCGATTGTGCCATCTGCGGCGAGTTGTCGAGCGCGACAGGGCCAACCGGGTGTTCCGAGCCCGATTTCCAGTACCCATGGCGGGTTGGTGTCCGGGTCGTCCGGACACGCGAAAGCGCCCCCCACGAGGACGTGAGAGGCGCTTGCGCGGTGCGTGCGGCGGCCGGATTCAGCGGCCGGCCAGGGGCGTCAGACCCTTGCGGTACTGGGCTTCCAGGACGGCCGGGTGCTCTCGAACGCGGCGATGTCCGGCTCGTTGCCGAGCGTCAGGCTGATGTCGTCCAGCCCTTCCAGCAGCCGCCAGCGGGCGTTGTCGTCCAACTCGAACGGCGCGGTCAGCGGCCCCTGCGGGCGGTCGGCGCGCACTTCGCGGGCGACCAGGTCCACGGTGATCTCCGCGGTCGGGTCGGCCTCGACCAGTTGCCACAGCTCCTCGACGGTCTCCTGCGGCAGCACCACCGTCAGCAGCCCGTTCTTCAGCGAGTTGCCGCGGAAGATGTCCGCGAAGCGGGGCGAGATCACTGTCTTGAAGCCGTAGTTCTGCAACGCCCAGACGGCGTGCTCGCGGGACGAGCCGGTACCGAAGTCGGGGCCGGCCACCAGCACGGTGGCGCCTGCGTACTGCGGCGCGTTGAGCACGAACGAGTCGTCCTTGCGCCACGCCTCGAACAGGCCGTCCTCGAACCCGTTGCGGGTGACCTTCTTCAGCCAGTGCGCGGGGATGATCTGGTCGGTGTCCACGTTGCTGCGACGCAGCGGCACGGCCCGGCCGGTGTGGGTGGTGAAGGCTTCCATGGCGGCTCAGACCTCCGTCAGGACAGGGGCGTCGGACAGATCGGCGGGCGAGGCGAGATGGCCGAGCACCGCGGTGGCGGCGGCGACCTGCGGGGAGACCAGGTGCGTACGGCCGCCCTTGCCCTGCCGCCCCTCGAAGTTGCGGTTCGAGGTGGACGCGGAGCGCTCGCCGGGCGCGAGTTGGTCGGGATTCATACCCAGGCACATCGAGCAACCTGCGTGCCGCCATTCGGCGCCGGCCGCGGTGAACACCTTGTCCAGGCCCTCCTCGACGGCCTGCAGCGCCACGCGCACCGACCCGGGGACGACGAGCATCCGTACCCCGTCGGCGACCTGGCGGCCCTCCACGACGGCGGCCGCCGCGCGCAGGTCCTCGATCCGGCCGTTGGTGCAGGAACCGACGAAGACGGTGTCCACGGTGACTTCGCGCAGCGGCTGCCCGGCGGTCAGGCCCATGTACTCCAGGGCCTTCTCGGCGGCGAGCCGGTCGCCGGCGTCGGCGTACGACGCCGGGTCCGGCACGGACGCGCTCAGCGGCGCGCCCTGGCCCGGGTTGGTGCCCCAGGTGACGAACGGCGCCAACTCGGCCGCGTCGATCCGCACCTCGTGGTCGAAGGCGGCGTCGTCGTCGGTCCTGAGCGTCTTCCAGTACGCGACGGCCGCGTCCCAGTCCGCGCCCTTGGGCGCGTGCGCGCGCCCCTCCAGGTAGTCGAACGTGGTCTGGTCCGGGGCGATCATGCCCGCCCTGGCGCCCGCCTCGATCGACATGTTGCAGACGGTCATCCGGGATTCCATCGACAGCTTCTCGATCGCCGAGCCGCGGTACTCGATGACGTAACCCTGGCCGCCGCCGGTGCCGATCCGGGCGATCACCGCGAGGATCAGGTCCTTGGCGGTGACGCCGTCGGGCAGTTCGCCGTCGACCGTGACCGCCATCGTGCGGAACGGGGCGAGCGGCAGCGTCTGGGTGGCCAGTACGTGCTCGACCTGCGAGGTGCCGATACCGAACGCCAGCGCGCCGAACGCGCCGTGCGTGGAGGTGTGCGAGTCGCCGCAGACCACGGTGGTGCCGGGCTGGGTCAGGCCCAACTGCGGCCCCACCACGTGCACGACGCCCTGCTCGACGTCACCGAGCGGGTGCAGCCGCACCTCGAACTCCGCGCAGTTCTTGCGCAGCGTCTCCAACTGGGTCCGGGAGACCGGGTCGGCGATCGGCTTGTCGATGTCGAGGGTCGGGGTGTTGTGGTCCTCGGTGGCGATGGTGAGGTCGGTACGGCGCACCCGCCGGCCGTTCATCCGCAGCCCGTCGAACGCCTGGGGGCTGGTCACCTCGTGCAGGAGGTGGAGATCGATGAAAAGCAGATCAGGTTCGCCTTCGGCGCGGCGGACGACGTGGTCGTCCCAGACTTTTTCCGCGAGTGTCCTACCCATCGCTGTCCCTCCGGCCCGCGTCGTCGCGGGGCCCACTAGGTGTTGGTCCTGCGCTGTGCTCCCAGCGTGACGCGTTCCCGGGAAAATTGAACTTGCGTTTCACACTCTGAGACGCGAGTATCGTTTCATGGACAACTCTAGCGGCGTCGGCGTTCTCGACAAGGCGGCTCTGGTGCTCAGTGCGCTGGAGTCGGGTCCGGCCACCCTGGCCGGGCTTGTCGGTGCCACGGGCCTGGCCCGTCCCACCGCGCACCGCCTGGCGGTCGCGCTCGAACACCATCGCATGGTGGCTCGCGACATGCAGGGCCGCTTCATCCTGGGCCCGCGCCTGTCGGAGCTGGCCGCAGCGGCCGGCGAGGACCGGCTGCTGGCCACCGCGGGGCCGGTACTGACGCATCTGCGCGACATGACCGGCGAGAGCGCCCAGCTCTATCGCCGCCAGGGCGACATGCGGATCTGCGTGGCCGCGGCGGAGCGGCTGTCCGGGCTGCGGGACACCGTGCCGGTCGGCTCCACGCTGCCGATGAAGGCCGGCTCGGCCGCTCAGGTCCTGATGGCCTGGGAGGAGCCCGAGCGGCTGCACCGCGGCCTCCAGGGCGCCCGGTTCACCGCCACCGCGCTGTCCGGGGTGCGCCGCCGCGGCTGGGCGCAGTCGATCGGCGAGCGGGAGCCCGGGGTCGCCTCGGTCTCCGCCCCGGTGCGCGGCCCGTCCAACCGCGTGGTCGCCGCGGTGTCCGTCTCCGGGCCGATCGAGCGGCTCACCCGGCACCCGGGCCGGATGCACGCCCAGGCCGTGGTCGACGCCGCCGGCCGGCTCAGCGAAGCGCTGCGCCGCTCCGGATGAACGACAAGGCCCGCCGCGGTCCGCGGCGGGCTTCATGTCGGGTGTCGTCGAGCGCCTCGATACGGGCGGGATGACGATCAAGTCGATGAATGTGTACCCCCGACCGGATTCGAACCGGCGCTACTGCCGTGAGAGGGCAGCGTGCTAGGCCGCTACACAACGGGGGCCCTAGCGATCCTCGCGTCGTCCAGGCCGGGTGCGACCCGACGGGGACGGAATGAAAGGATCTGTACCCCCGACCGGATTCGAACCGGCGCTACTGCCTTGAGAGGGCAGCGTGCTAGGCCACTACACAACGGGGGCTCGCACTTACTGAAGTGCTGCTGGGGTACCAGGACTCGAACCTAGAACAACTGAACCAGAATCAGCCGTGTTGCCAATTACACCATACCCCACCAAAACGCAACCCCGGTATGGGATCTTGTTCGGTTTACGTCTCCGGCCCGGGCCTTGGCCCTCTCCGGCGGCGCAGGAAGAACATTACCCGATCCGGGACACCGCTCCAAAACGAGTATCGCCAAGTCCCCCCGGAACCGGGCCGGTGCGCCCCTCGGACGCACCGGCAAATGACCGGCCCTAGCGCAGCCGGGCCATCAAGGCGTGCTCGACGAGCGTGATCAGCGCGCTCTTCGCCTCGCCCCGGTGCCGGGCGTCGGTGGTGATGATCGGCGCCTCCGGGCCGATCTGCAGCGCCTCACGGACCTCCTCGGGGCCGTACGGCTGGTTGCCGTCGAAGCCGTTGAGGGCGATCACGAACGGCAACCCGCTGTTCTCGAAGTAGTCCACCGCCGGGAAACAGTCCGCCAGCCGCCGGGTGTCGACCAGGACGATCGCACCGATCGCACCGCGCACCAGGTCGTCCCACATGAACCAGAACCGGTCCTGCCCCGGGGTGCCGAACAGGTAGAGGATCAGGTCCTCGTCGAGCGTGATGCGGCCGAAGTCCATCGCCACCGTGGTGGTGGTCTTGTCCGGCGCGTGCGTGAGATCGTCGATGCCGGCTGACGCGGAGGTCATCACGGCTTCTGTGCGCAGCGGGTTGATCTCCGAAACGGCACCGACGAACGTGGTCTTGCCCACGCCGAATCCGCCCGCCACCACGATCTTCGCGGAGGTGGTGGCGCGGGCCGGACCGCTAGAGCTTCCGAAGTCCACTGAGCACCCTTTCAAGCAGTGTCACATCTGGCTGGCCGCCCGCGGACTCGTCGCCGCCGGGCTGGTGGATCGCGACCAGTCCTGCCTCGGCCAGGTCGGCGACAAGAATGCGGACCACGCCGAGCGGGATGGTCAGCAGCGCGGAGATCTCGGCCACCGACTTGACCTCGCGACACAGCAGGCAGATCCGCTGGTGCTCGGGGAGCTGCCCGCGCAGCCGCTCCGGGTCGGCGGTAGTACTGACCAGCGCCTCGATGGCGAGCTGGTAGCGCGGCCTGGTCCGGCCGCCGGTCATGGCGTAGGGGCGGACCAGCCCCGAGGGCGTGCGTGAGCGGCCGGCGTCGTACTGGCCCTGCCCCTGGCCGTACCCCTGGCCCTGCGCCGGCGGGCGGCCGTGCTGCCCCTGACGCTGCCCCGGCCCCGGGCCCTGCGGCGGCGGGGCCTGCGGCGGGGCGTACGGCTGGATGCGCGGCTGACGGTAGGGCGTGCCGGGCTGCCCGGGCTGCTGCTCCGGGTCGGGCGCCGACGGGTACGTGTACGGGTTCGCCGGCTGCTGGTGCTGGTTGCCGTACGGGTCTCCACCGGGGGAAGTGCTCACGAGTCCTCCTCCTGAAACGGCCGCGCTGCCACCCGAGCACCTGGCAGGTGCCCGGGCGTGCCCGCCGCCCATGCGTTAGTTGAGCAAGCTGCCCTGAAGTTCGGCCCGAAGGTCGGGGGTGAGTACGCTTCCTGCCCGGTCGACGAGCAGGGCCATTTCGTAGCCGACCAGACCGATGTCGCACTCAGGGTGCGCCAGCACCGCCAGCGACGAACCATCGGACACCGACATGATGAAAAGGAAGCCCCGCTCCATCTCCACCACCGTCTGGTTCACACTGCCCCCCTCGAAAATCCTGGAGGCACCAGCAGTCAACGACGTCAGCCCCGAGGCCACCGCCGCCAACTGATCGGCACGATCACGCGGAAAACCATCAGACATCGCGAGCAGCAGGCCGTCGGCGGAGACCACCACCGTGTGGGACACCCCAGGGGTGTTGTCCACGAAGTTCGTGATCAACCAGTTCAGATTCTGTGCCGCCTGGCTCATCGGACTCAACTAGCGCTCCTGGTTCTGGGGGCCGCCGAATCGGCTGTCGGCGGCCTGTCCGTTCGTGTCAGTTCCAGCAGTGCGCCCTCGCTGGACGCCACGTCGCAGATTACTCAACCTGCCGCGTACGTCCTCGGGTGCGCGGGAGACCTGTGGGCCGCCCTGCGGGGTCTGTGCCGCGGCACCCGCGACCAGGTTGGCCTTGGGTACCCGCCGTGGCAGGCCGGAGGGGGTGACCCCGCCTGCCTTGGGCTCGCGGACCGACTCGGCCCGCTGCCAGTGCTCGTCGTTCGTCGACCGCCAGTCGGTGCCGTCCGGCTGGGGTTGCTCTTGGGGATCGGTGGACTCCTGGGCGGGCTGCTCCCCCGCGGGCGGCGCGGCCTGCGGGTTCGGGCCCGACTGCTGACTCGGCTCGCTGGGCTGCTGATCGGACTGCTGGTCGGACGGGCTGCTGCGCTGCCGTTCGCGGCGCGGTAGACCGGCGTCCGTCAGCGAAGGCGAGACTACGCTCTCGGAGGGTCCCTCGGGGAGCGGCGGAACGGATTCCGTTACCTCCGGTGTGTCCTGCGGCCATCCCTCCTGAGCAGGGCCGTAACCGGGCGCCCCCGGGAACGCGGCCTGCTGACCGCCGCCTTGGTACTCCGCGCCGTATCCGGACTGCTCGCCGTAGGGCGCGGCCGGGTCGTAGGACTGGCCGGAACCGGTCCCGTACTGCTGCTCGAAGAAACCGTTCTGCTCCGGGCCGGCCGGGAAGCCGCCCGGCTCCGCGCCGACCGGCTCGGTGTAGCCCTGCTGCTGGTAGTCGGCCTGGAATCCCTGTTCGTACGCCTGCTGTTGGTAGGCCGGGTCGAAGCTGGGGTCGTAACCCTGGGCATATCCCTGGTTGTTGTACTCCTGGCCGTATTCCTGCTGGTAGCCCTGCCCGTAGCCCTGGTCCGCGAAGTCGCCGCCGGGCGGCTGCCGGGTATCGAAGCCCTGGCCGCCGAAGTTCTGGCCGGGCGCTTCGAAGTCGGCCGATTCCGTTCGCTGCTGGGGCAGTTCGGCCGCCTGTTCGCCGTCCTGGCGGTCCGAGGCCGCGGCCTCCAGCTGGGCGCGGCGCTCCTCGCGCAGCAGCGAACGGCCGACCGGGTCCAGCGGGCGCTGGCCGTTCTCGTCGTAGCGCGAGTCGTCGAAGCCGAGTTCGGCCGCGGTGTGCTGCCCGCTGATCTCGGGCCGCAGCAGGCCGGGTTGCTCGACCTCGTGCTCCGGGACGATCCGGGAGACGGTGAAGTCGGTGTCGTCCTGGACCGGGTCGCCGCCACCGCCGTGGGTGATCGGCTCGGGCAGCATCACCAGCGAGGTGGTGCCGGCCTGCTCGCCGGAGGGGCGCAGCTGGACCCGTATGCCGTGCCGCTCGCAGAGCCGGCCGACCACGAACAGGCCCATCCGCTTGGCGATTTCCACGTCGACCGTGGGCGGGTCGGCGAGCTTGTGGTTGATGTCCGCGAAGTCCTCGGCGGTCAGGCCGATGCCCTTGTCATGGATCTCGACCATCAACCGGCCGTCCGGCAACCGGGTCGCGGTGACCCGCACCTTGGTCTGCGGCGAGGAGAACGTGGTGGCGTTCTCCAGCAGCTCGGCGAGCAGGTGCACCAGGTCGCTGACCGCGCTGCCGTGGATGTCGGTCTCGGGTATGCCGACCAGTTCGATCCGGTCGTACGCCTCCACCTCGGAGGCGGCCGCGCGCAGCACGTCCACCAGCGGCACCGGCTGGTTCCACTGGCGGCCGGGCTCCTCGCCGGCCAGCACCAGCAGGTTCTCGCCGTTGCGCCGCATACGGGTGGCGAGGTGGTCCATCTTGAAGAGGTTCTCGAGCTGGTCGGGGTCGGCCTCGTTGTTCTCCAGCTCGGTGATCAGGCTGAGTTGGCGCTGGATGAGGCCCTGGTTGCGCTGCGAGAGGTTGGTGAAGATCGCGTTGACGTTGCCCCGCAGCAACGCCTGCTCGGCGGCCAGCCGGACCGCCTCGCGGTGCACCTGGTCGAAGGCGCGGGCGACCTCGCCGATCTCGTCCTGGGTGTTGATCGGGATCGGCGCGACCTGCGTGTTCACCCGGCCCGGGTCGGTACGGGAGAGCTGGTCGACCAGCGCCGGCAGCCTGGTCTCGGCGATGTCGAAGGCGGCCGCGCGCAGCCGCCGCATGTTGCGGGACATCGAGCGGGCCATCAGCGCGGCCACGATGAACGCGAGGATCAGCGCGACCAGCACGATCGCGGAGTTGATGAACACGTCGCGCCTGGCGTGGGAGGCCAGGTGCGAGGAGTCGGCGGCGGCCTGGTCGGCGAGGTGGGTCTCGACCGAGCGGTAGGCGTCGAAGGAGAGCGTGGCGGCGGAGAGGTAGGACTCGGGGGTGACGCCCTCGGCGTTGAGCCGGGTGACGGTGTACGCCGGGTCCGTCAGCTCGGTGACCATCTTGGTGAGGTCCGGCGGCACGATGTAGGCGGCGTGGCTGGCCTTCGCCTTGTTCAGCGCCGCGGTGATCTGCACCTGGCCCTGCTTCACCGCGTTGTCCTGGGCGGCCTTGAGCCGGGCCTGGTCCGCGGTGCTGCCGCCGCCGTCGTACTCCTCCAGGGCAATGCCCTCCAGGTACTGGTACGAGCCGAGCGCCGTCTTCTGGAGGGCGAGTTCCTGCTTGGAGGGGTTCTTCTCGACCAGGATGTGGGCGCCGATGGAGCGGGTCAGCGACTCGGCGGCCTTGGCGAGCGAGATGGCGTACAGGGTGCGGCCGTAGGAGGCGCTGTTGCCGGTGCCGAAGCCGAGTTCGTTGGACAGTTCGCTCAGCGGGTGCTGGATCTTGACGTACCACTCCTCGGTCTGCACGCCGGAGAGCTGGCCGGTGAAGGCGGACTTGCGGAGCGAGGGGAGTTGCGGCTCGACACTGCGGAAACTGGCCATCCGGCGCTTGAGGTCGGGGCCGTCGGGTATGCCGATCGCGGCCTTGTCGAAGGCGCGGGCGGCGGAGTCGGTGGTGGCGTAGGCGGACGACACCTCCTGCGCGTTGCGGTCGCCTTCCAGCAGGGGCACCACGGTGGTGTCGCGCTCGTCCTCCAGCGCGTTGCTGTAGGTGGCGGCGGCACGGACCAGGTGGGCGATGCGCACCGCGTCGTCGGCCTGTTGCCAGGTGCTGACGGCGCTGTTGACGCGGAAACCGCCGAGGATGAGTGCGACGAGGACCGGGATGAGGAGGATGGCGTTGAGCCGGGTGGCCATCCGCCAGTTGCGCATGCTGAACCGGCCGCCCGGACCCGCGATGTCCTCGGCCGCCGGCTCCGGGCCGCTCCCCGGTCGCTGTGGCGGAGTGAAGTTCCCCCGCGGGTCCTGCCTGGTACCCGCCTCAGCTCGCCTCGTGTTCCTCACTGGACCAACAACCTCTCGGCGACGGCGCAACAACGACGGCCGTTCCTACGCTCAGGTTCTGCGCATTCCAGCACGCCATGCAGGTGCACGCCAAACGTCTGGCGTCCGGCGGGCTCCGCCAGAAAGGCTAGAGATAAAAAGGGCATAAGTCCAAAGGCCGAGCAAACCATATGACAGACGTACACGCGGTGGCACCGGTCGAGCGCGAGCCGTGTTCGCGACCTCCCGGAAACTCTCTCGAAATGTTATGAAGAACCAAGGACCCGTTACGTCGTGCGACATAACGGGTCCTCGCGTTACCGGCCGGCGAAATTGCCGGCGGCACAGGCTACTTGAGACGTGCCAGCAGCGCGTGCTCGACCAGAGTGATCAATGCGCTCTTCGCCTCGCCCCGGTGCCGGGCGTCGGTGGTGATGATCGGCGCCTCGGGGCCGATCTGCAACGCCTCGCGTACCTCTTCCGGCCGGTACGGCTGGTGGCCGTCGAAGCCGTTGAGGGCGATCACGAACGGCAACCCGCTGTTCTCGAAGTAGTCCACCGCCGGGAAACAGTCCGCCAGCCGCCGGGTGTCCACCAGCACCACGGCGCCGATCGCACCGCGCACCAGGTCGTCCCACATGAACCAGAACCGGTCCTGCCCCGGGGTACCGAACAGGTAGAGGATCAGGTCGTCGTCGAGCGTGATACGGCCGAAGTCCATCGCCACCGTGGTGGTGGTCTTGTCCTGGACGTGGCTCAGGTCGTCGATACCGGCCGACGCCGAGGTCATCACTGCCTCGGTGCGCAACGGGTTGATCTCCGACACCGCACCCACGAACGTGGTCTTGCCCACGCCGAAGCCACCCGCCACCACGATCTTCGCGGAGGTGGTCGACCGCACCGGCGGCGCGCCGTACGCCGGCTGCTGCGATTGCGGCCTAGAGCTTCCGAAGTCCACTGAGCACCCTCTCAAGCAATGTCACATCTGGCTGGCCGCCCGCTTCGCCGCTGCCCGGCTGGTGGATGGCGACCATGCCGGCCTCGGCGAGGTCGGCCACAAGGATCCGGGCCACACCGAGCGGTATCGCGAGCAGCGCGGAGATCTCGGCCACCGACTTGATCTCACGCGTCAGATGGCAGATCCGCTGGTGCTCAGGAAGCAGTCCCGCGTACTGCGCCGGATCGGCGGTGGTGCTGACCAGCGCCTCGATCGCGAGCTGGTAGCGAGGCCGGGTGCGGCCACCGGTCATGGCGTACGGCCGCACCAGCGGCTGGTCGCCTTCCACCCCGTACGGCGCGTGGTGGGACGCGCCGTACGGGCCCGGCGAGGCGGGTGGCGGGGTCATGAGGGTCCTCCGTGTCCGGGCAGTGCTATGGCTGGTGCGGAAGTACGGGAACGTTCTGTTGTGCGGGCGGTTGTCCGCGGATGCGTGCGGGTCACGTGACGGTGGCGTGCGTTGCTCAGTTCAACAGGCTGCCCTGAAGTTCGGCTCGCAGGTCCGGGGTCAGAACGGCGCCCGCCCGATCGACGAGCAGGGCCATTTCGTAGCCGACCAGACCGATGTCGCACTCAGGGTGCGCCAGCACCGCCAGCGACGAACCATCGGACACCGACATGATGAAAAGGAAGCCCCGCTCCATCTCCACCACCGTCTGGTTCACACTGCCCCCCTCGAAAATCCTGGAGGCACCAGCAGTCAACGACGTCAGCCCCGAGGCCACCGCCGCCAACTGATCGGCACGATCACGCGGAAAACCATCAGACATCGCGAGCAGCAGGCCGTCGGCGGAGACCACCACCGTGTGGGACACCCCAGGGGTGTTGTCCACGAAGTTCGTGATCAACCAGTTCAGATTCTGTGCCGCCTGGCTCATCGCACTCAACTAGCGCTCCTGGTTGTTCATGCCGAGACCCCGGCCGTCGGTGGTACCGGTACCGCCGGCCTGGCGGCCCTGCTGGATGCCCCTGCGGAGGTTGGTCAGACGTCCGCGCACTTCGTCGGGGGAACGGGAGACCTGCGGGCCGCCCTGGGGGGCCTGCTGGGGGGTCGCACCGCCCGCGACGAGGTTCGCCCGGGGGACCCGCCGCGGCAGGCCGGAGGGGGTGACCCCGCCTGCGGTGGGTTCCCGGATGGATTCGGCCCGCTGGCGCAGCGCGTCATTGGGCGAAGTACGCCAGTTCGGGGTCTCGCGCGGCAGCGGCTCGGCGCTCGGCGCGGGAGGCACCTGGGTGCCGCTCTGCGCGCCGTTCTGCGCCGCGGGGCCCTGGCCCCCCGCCGAGGTGGCCTGGGTGGCCGGCTGCGGGCCGCCCGTGAGGCGCTGCGAGCCACCGGTGGGGTTCGACCCCGGCCGGTCGGCACGCGGGCGCTGCGGCGGAGCGGTGCGGCCCACCGGGCGGGGCGGCGGCGCCTGCTGGCCCCGCGTGCTCTGCTCGACGTGGATCTGCTGCATCCGCTCGGCCTGGCCGGTACGGAACCAGTCGGACTCGATCGACGCGAAGATCGGCGTCGGCTCGTCGCCCCGGGTCGGGGCCGGCGGCAGCGCCATCGGCTCGGCCGGAGCCGGGAGTTGGGGCTCGGGCCGCGGCGCGTGCTGCGGCCCGCCCGGCTGGCCCTGGTACGGCTGCCCGTTGTACGGCTGCTGCGGCTGCTGCGGCTGGCCCGGCATCGGGTACTGGCCGCCGGCGTCGCCGAGGGCCGGCATCGACTGCGAGCCGGTGTCGTACGCGTCTGGACGCTGCGGCGACTGACCGCCCTGGCCCTGCGGGTTCCAGCCCGGGGTGCCCTGGGGACCGCGCGGCCCCCGCTGCGGCATCCCCCCGGGCCGCGCGGGCCCGGCCTGCTGCGCCGGGTACGAGCCGGAGCCGTCGTCGGCACGCACGGCCGGGAACTGGCTGGTGTCGCCGGGACCACCCGAAACCGGGAACGAACCGGTGTCACCCGGACGACCGCCACCCTGACCCAGCGACTGACCCTGCCCCTGACCCTGCGGGAAACCCTCGCTCCGCACGGCCGGGAACTGACTCGTATCACCCGGACCACCCGAAACCGGGAACGAACCCGTATCACCCGGACGACCGCCACCCTGACCCAGCGACTGACCCTGCCCCTGACCCTGCGGGAAACCCTCATTCCGCACGGCCGGGAACTGACTCGTATCACCCGGACCACCCGAAACCGGGAACGAACCCG